>JBKJLF010000443.1:0-6036 GCA_046597185.1 Burkholderiaceae bacterium
GGGGTGGAATTGCATGATTGCTTTTCGATGACGCAATACCTGGCGATTGATCATTTGGGCATTACCCCGGCGGGGCAGAGTTGGCGTGCGATAGAAAGTGGCGAGTTGGCCTTTGGCGGTAAATTACCGCTCAACCCGAGCGGCGGTTTGATGGGTGGCGGCCATCCGGTAGGGGCCAGCGGGGTGCGCATGCTGTGGGATGCGGCGCGTCAGGTGCAAGGTAGCGCCGGGGCGTATCAGGTGGCAGGGGCGCGGCGCTTTGCTACCCTCAATATTGGTGGGAGTTTGAGTACGGTGGTGAGTTTTGTGGTGCAGCAGGGGTAATGAGGTGAATATTGATATGGCCATTACCATGCGTATTGCCCCCGCGCTGCATTCATTTAATGCGCAAAACCCTGAAATACCTCGTCCAATGTTGGCGAATCAGTGTGGCGTCCCACTTGTGTTTGCGGTGGGACTTATTTTAGCTGACTAACCGTATGGTCTGCCAAATTGACCGCAAACCGTTGGTGGCGTTCATTGGTAATCAGCAAGGTCAAGCCATCGGTGCCGAGTTCAATGCGGGTAATGTAGACATCTTGCACATCGCTTTCTTCGCGTTCGTCGTACACGGTTTGGTAGACCAAGACACTCCACAACTCTTGGCCCGATTTTTCATCGATTGCAGCAACGACGCCGCCGGGTTGATTGAAGCCACGCGCACGGGCATCGCGAATTTCCACATAGCGCACGCCGTTTAATTTTAGTGGCGTGAGGGGCTTGGGGCCTCTGCGTTTAAAACTGTCGTTCGTCATTTTTTTCTCCTGTGGGGGCAATGGTGGTGCCAGATCATAATCCGTTGTTGCTGCGTCATTTTGGGGTGTTGTCGCAATCAAACCTGTCAACACCATGACCCCCATATATTTTGATTTGTGGATAGTGCGCACGATTACACAAGTACCTGATCCAGCGTGTCTTGGGTCAAAACGCCCATCATATACGCTGTAAAGTATCCCCAGCTATCAGCATTGTTGCGCGCATCGTCAGTTGAAAATCCTGCGCGTGGCCGCAAGTTTTGATAGTCGTACTTAAGATCAAGGGTCCCCATCAATTTATGTGAAAGCTCATGCACAATCGTCAGTGCGCAAAGCCAAAGTTCGGGGATGACGCCAAATCGGTTGCGTTTTCCGGTTTTTAAAAATGCCTGGAAAATATAGATAACAGGCATAGGATCATTCGCGTTCACCGAGGCATAACTGTCATCGTATCTGCCGCTTACCCGCAAATGGGGGCGATCCGAAAAGATTACGCTGGTCGAATTGCAAGTTGCAGCGATCTTTTTAAAGCCGTTTTGCAAAATGGCGATGGTTGCTTTCACCTCTTCTTCTGTTGCGCCAGGCTGATGAAACCATCGCTTTACCGCATCGATCATTTTTGCATCGGAACTTGTCAGCTTGATATGGACATCATTACTCCATTTACGCGCCAATTGTAAAGCGTTGGACATCAATTGGCGATTGGCCCCGCCAAAAACTTCGGTGTCTTTTTCCAGCTCTGACCTAAGATAAAATGACTTCATATTGTAGACTACTTTAGTGATAAAGCCTTTCTGCTTGCGATGGATGTCATGAATGTTGTGTAAATATGTATTCAATTGGCAACGCGATCTTTGTAGGTATTCACGTAGACATTTGAAAAATAATGGCATCGTGTGATTTTATGGGCGATTAACCTGCCTGAATGCCCAGCACCTGCTCCACCGCCTGCGGCGCAGGTAGCAGTGTTTTTCGATCAGGTGCAGTTTCTGCCATGGATCACTTTTTGCGCGCCATTTTGCGCGTGAGGGTAAAGATATCGCCCACATCATGCATGAAACCAGCGACGGCGTACTCAATGCTTGCGACTTGGTGCCACAGCAAATTCAATCCATCCATGTCGGCAATGCCTTTGGCGAATGTTTCAATCAACAGTCGCATTTGGGGGCGATGTTGGCGGCGGTGGATGCTCGCTACCATGGTACCCCGGCGGCGCGGCATGAGGCCGCTTGCGCTTCGGGCAGTATTGCGGCCTTGGCGGCGATGGCCGAAAACAATATCGCCAACGCCAAACGTAACCTGAATGCGCAAACCCGGCACTGGCAATATCAGGCCAACAGCTTTAGTGACGATGATGAAGCCAACCCGGTGGTGGAAGGCTGGTTGCGGCGGCAAGATTGTGCGCAGGTGACCGATGGCGGTGCGGCTGTGGTGCTGGCCTCTGGCCAGTTTGCGCAAAGCTGGGCCACGCAGCATGGCTTAAGTTTGGATCAGTTGCCGCGCATCGCAGGTTGGGGCCATCGCACGGCGGGGTTGGCTTTGCAGCCCAAATTTGCGTTTAGCGATGAATATGTGTTTCCGCATGTACGACAGGCGGTGCAGGATGCGCTGCGGCGGGCGGGTTTGGTGAAAATAGGGCAGGTGGCGGGGGTGGAATTGCATGATTGCTTTTCGATGACGCAATACCTGGCGATTGATCATTTGGGCATTACCCCGGCGGGGCAAAGTTGGCGCGCGATAGAAAGCGGCGAGCTGGCCTTTGGCGGCAAATTGCCGCTTAACCCGAGTGGCGGTTTGATGGGGGGCGGCCATCCGGTGGGGGCCAGCGGGGTGCGCATGCTGTGGGATGCGGCGCGTCAGGTGCAGGGTAGCGCGGGGGCGTATCAGGTAGAGGGCGTGCGGCGCTTTGCTACGCTCAATATTGGGGGGAGTTTGAGTACGGTGGTGAGTTTTGTGGTGCAGCAGGGGTAATGAGGTGGTATTTGGTGCTGAATTGGGTATTGCCATGAAATTGATACCACACGTTGTATTTTGTGCCCGGCCAGCATCAGCGATTTACCGCTGCTGCTGGCGCAAGCGATGGGCCACCCTGCATTTCCCGCTTGGTTAATGCGCAAAACCCTGAAATACCTCGTCCAGTGTTGGCGCATCCATGGCGCGATCAAACCATGTGTCGATTTGCGAGGTAGTAGCTTGTATTATCTGTGCCTGTGTGGCTGGCGGTAAATCACCAAAACGCCGAGTCAGCAAACGGGTCAACATTTTTGTTGTGCCTTTTTGCTCCCCTTCATGAAGCTTTTGTTCCAGTTTTATACGTTCAACTGAGCTAATGTATTCCATTCTCTTTCCCTCCTCCAGTACATCAATAAAAGTTGATAACTTCACAGCCAATTCGGGCGGCAAGGCCATCATCCAGTCGATTACCAGAAAAAACTGGCGAATCAGTGTGGCGTCCCACTTGTGTGCATGTAGCAAACGTACCAGCTTGCATTTTACTTCATAGCGGCGGTTCATGTCATTCGCTGTTGCGCGGTTTTTTAAATATGCCAAGGTTAGCAAGGCAAATGGGTTGGGGTTGCTTTCCAAATCGGCTTCTTGTTCAGTATAGTGCAATAATTTTACGATGGGAAAACGAAATTCCAATTCGCAGCCCATGGCGGCATGGGCATACTTTTGTGGCAACCATGTGGGGGAATCGTCACCCAGTAAGGCCATGCTGACAGGGGGTTTGTCGTAGTGGTCGAAGATGCGGTAATGATAGGTGAACATGCGCTTGGCAAATGCGCTCTGGCGCGAGACTTGCACTTCCAGATGGATGCATAGCCAGTCTTCCTCGCCTGAGAGCAGGTGCACCTTGACTAATTTATCCACGTGGCGCGTACCAACCAGGGCATCTTTGGTGATGGCTTGCAGTTCTTTGTCGAGAAATTCGTGTGGGTGCAACCAATCGATTTGGGCATGGGCGGCGGGGAAATAAAAGGCCATGAAGGCTTGAAAATGCTGTTCGAGGGCGATTTTCCACGGGGTGTCGTAGTCGGGGGCGGGTGTTTGGGTGATGATTTCGGCAGCGGGTTGCGGGGTATTTTCCATGGTTGGCTCGCGCAATGACTTGGGAATCGGGGGATTTTGCAACTGTATAATTAAACAGTATCATTTGCAAGTGTTTTTGTTGGCTTGTCGTGGAAAAACAGCGTGGGGTGGGCACGATTTTGTTCCTACGCTACTGTCAGATCGCGCCTAGCACCTGTTCCACCGCCTCCACAAACGGCATGCGGCGCAGGTAGCCGTGTTTTTCGATCAGGCGGCGCGCTTCGGCAAGGTCATGGGCGGCAGATTGCCATGGGTAGGGCCTGATGTGGTGGAACAAGCCAGCGCGGTAGTGGTGGATGTCGGCCATAAACAGCGGCATGGGGCCACGCTCGGCAATTTTCCAGGCTTCGTCCAGGTCGGTTTGGGCGCTGTCGGGGCCGGTGTGGTGCTGGGGGGGGTGGTTCAAAATCGCCGAAAATAGCGCGGCACGGCCCAGTGTGAGGTGGCCGAGGGCGATGTCGAGCAGCCAGTTATTCTATTCTACCCCTTGCAGCGTCTGCGCCGCACGTTGGACCACTGCGTAGCAGCTTACCATGTGCCCACTGGCCGCGCCCAGCGCATTGCCCTGTGGCGTGATGCGTGGCGGGTGTGTGGCTGGTTGGCAGGCAGGGCGGTGGCCCAGAGCTTGGGCGCGGCGCGGCCTTGGCAGAAGCACTGCCAGGCGGCCAGTTCTGGCGCTGCCAGCAGCAAATCGCAATACCGAAAGCCTGGCAAGGAATACAGCAGCGGGTAGTCGGGCTGCCTTTCTGCCTGTATTGCCTCGGCGGCGCAAAATAGCGCTGTTGCGGCCTGCGGCTGTCCCGCCTGATACAGTGCGTCGGCATGGGTGGTGCGATTGGCCATGCGTTCTTCCGCATCGCCGCTCCGGTCAGCGTAGCCAACGGCCTGTTCGGCGTCCCGCACCGCCCCGGCCACGTCGCCCAGCGTTAGGCGTAGTTCGCTCAGGTTGCTAGCGACAATGGCGGCATGGTTCCACTTCTCTTGCTTGACGCGCATTGCCAAGCCCGCCCGCCCGCAACGCCTGCCGCTTCGGAAAGGCGCAGCAGCTTGTGTTCCGGCGCGCTGGTGTGCCAAAACCCTTTCAAATCCGGTATGGAATAACGCGTGGTCAGCACGCACAGCCCCCGATTTTGGCTGGCCAGGCTACGCAGCAGTTGTGCCAGCGCTGCCATGCTCCGTGTCGGTGGCTTGCTGCCAAGCCGCAGTCAACAAAGCGGTTTCCTGCTCGCGCCCGAGCAGATATTCCGGCGCATATTTGATGATGCGGTCGATGTCGATTTTGATCGGTGGTGGATTCGTACCACGGCAAGCATCCAGCAGCTCGCGCCAGGCTTGCTCGCTCTTTTCCCGTCAATCCACATATTTAAATTGTGCGAGTGATCGCGGTATCAGTGCATCATCCAGCCGCAAAGGAATAATCCGCCGCTCTTTATTGAGTGGGTCACCAAAGTGAAAGGTGTAGCGCTCCAATTGCGCCCAATCCGCACCAAACGCCTGCGCGGACATGCATAAACCAGCACCGCCGATTGATCCAACCCCGCTTCAATTTTGCTTGGGATAGAATCGCCAGCCAGAATCTCCCAATCGTCAAACCAAACCTTCAGCCCGTCGTCGCGCAAACCTTCAGCCCGTCGTCGCGCAAACGCTCAGCCAAGGCGCGCACGATGGCCTTGTCCTGTGAACTGTGACTCAGAAAAACATCGAATTGATTAGCATGCTGCATTGACCACTGCGTCGCGGTTCGTCGTTCCGTGATTCCGTCTTTCCCGCGAAGGCGGGAAACCAGTTCTGCGCTAATTAATACCGACCGTACTCCGTTTTGCCGCTGGATTCCCGCCTTCGCGGGAATGACGGGGCAGGGGGTAGGGGTTGTAAAAATCTGCAAAAAACCATAAAAAATCCCCCACACCTTACGCCGCTTCCTGTACAATAACCTCAAGACAAAAAAGCGCGGGTTGCAGGTGCTACCAACACCCACAACCCGCTAACCACAAACAACTTAAACGAAAGCGAGTTGATCATGGCTAAGCCAAATGATACACGGATTACGCACGTCCCTGCAAACGCAGCACAAAGTACAAGCTCAAGCACCACCTCAGTTACACCCTCAAGCAGCACCCCCGACCTCACCCTCATCCTCGAAGCCTTAATC
>JBKJLF010000463.1:0-5370 GCA_046597185.1 Burkholderiaceae bacterium
CATGAATACCGGGCTTACCGCGATTGTTTCTGTTACCTTGATCGATGAATGGTGCGAATTATCCGAAATGGAAGTGGTACCAGGTTCGGTTGGGGAAGAGGCGCTGGCCTTTGTACAAAATTGGGAGACGCGTTTCCAGATCCGGCGTGATTATCAACTTGTTGTGAATGAGTTTCGTGCATTTTTGTCAGATGTTTCGCATTGGATTGAGCAGGTGGATCTATCTGAGTCGCTACCCAAGGAAGACGGGCGCTTGCGTAAAGACGTTTTTTATGAATTGGCTGAACCTTTGATTGAAAAAACCAGCTCCTATTTTCTTTCCTTAAATCATCAGGCGTCTCTGGTGGAGGTAGAGCAAACGTCATTGCATAGTGCGTTTGCACAGGCAGCATTGCATCCACTGACTTTGCGTGCACCCTTTGTATTTCGTTCCTATACCAAGCCTTTAGGGTATGCTGGCGATTATCAAATGGTGAATCAAATTCTGGATGATCCGCGTCAAGGGCCAAGTACCTATTTTGAAATTATGAATGCGGCGTTCTTACAGGCGTCAGTTGCAGTGGCGCATCGTAACCGGATTGATATTCTGGTGAGCTTTTTGGTGCGCATGGCCGATAGTGCGCGCAAAGCAGGGCGGCCGTTCCGGGTATTGAATATTGGCTGTGGGCCAGGTGCGGAAGTGCAGCGTTTTTTGCAGATTTATCCTGATCCTGAATTACTTTCGTTTGATTTGGTTGATTTTAGTGAAGAAACTTTGGATTGGACCCGTGAGCGATTGACTTCGATCATTGGCGGCCTGGGGAAAACGGTATCCATTAGCTATGTGCGCGAATCGGTGCATCAAATGATTAAACGGCGCTTGCATAATTCCGACGATAGTCGTGAGTATGATGCCGTGTATTGTGCGGGTTTGTTCGATTACTTGTCTGATAAAGTTTGCTCAAAGCTACTAATGCATTTTGCCGCGCGTTTGCGTCTTGGAGGGCGTTTATTGTATACCAATGTTCATTCCTCCAATCCGGAACGGTCTGTGTTGGAGCATTTGCTTGAATGGTATCTAATTTATCGCGATGAAGCAAAGATGGCATCTTTGCTTCCTGATGATGTAACAGAATACAAAATTTGGTCGGATAGAACAGGAGTTAACGTGTTTGCAGAAGCGACGATTGTTTAAATGAAAGAATTGTTTACCTTGGCGAAAACAGCACACACTGGCTATGAAAGTGTGGTGCTTGGGTATCGGCTCGATTTTGGGCGCGGTGGTGCGTACATCGGAATTATATTAATGATGTTGGGTGCGGGGCTCGATTACAGCCTTTATCCGGCACATCAATACCAATTCGCCATGGTGCGGATTTTTTGCAGTTCACTGATTCTCCTGATCACATTGATTATGCCAACTCAATGGGGCAAGAAGTGGATTCAATTTCTGACATTTACTTGGTTGTTGTTGCCCCAGATTGCCATAACATGGATGATTTATGTTACCGATGGCGCGCATTCGATCTTTTACGCGGGCTTAAATTTGGCGGTTTTTGCATCCGGTGTGGTATTGCCATTAAGTTTTTGGCAGAATATTTTGCTGAGTGTGATAACATTAGTCATTTATTCGCTTGCTTGTTGGTTTAATCCTAATTGGTCTGTGCAATCGACCCATGCGGCATTTCAAGTCAATGCCTTATTGTTGACTTTTACTGGCGTTGCCAGTGCCGTATGTACCGTCTTTAATGAGCAAGCCCGCTTTATGTTGTTTCAATTGCGTTTTGAATTGGCAGAAAAAAACAAATTACAAGAAAAGGCGAATCGTGATCTGGCCGAAATTAAAGGCCAAATGTTGCAACAGGAAAAAATGGCGGCGATTGGTACCTTGGCGGCGGGATTGATGCATGAAATCAACAATCCAGTGAGTTTTTGTTTGATGGCAATTGATATTGGTATGGAGGACCCGGCTGCGCAATCGAGTCCCAACCTGATGGAGTGTTTGACCGATGCCAAGCAAGGTATGCGTCGGGTTCAACACATTGTTTCCGATCTCAAGACCTTCGCTTATCGTAATCCGGACGGTCAGCCGCAAGTGTCGCGATTTGCCTTTGCCAGTGCCCTGGAGACCGCTTTACGTTTCACAGGCTATGAAATGAAAGGGGTAGCGCTAACACAGGAGCTGGATGCTGATACCATAGTCAGCGGTGACGAAGGCGCAATTATCGGGGTATTAATCAATTTACTGAATAATGCCGTCATGGCGATGCGTAAATGTGGCCGGACTGATCCCGCAATAAACATTACGGCGCAATGGCGAAATGATCGTTTACGGGTCGTTGTGCGCGATAATGGGCCTGGGATCTCTCCTGAGAATTTATCGCGGGTATTTGAGCCTTTTTTTACCACGCGCGATGTGGGGCAGGGTTTGGGATTGGGCTTGTCGATTAGCTATCGGGTGATTGAGCAACATGGATCGACTCTGATGGCAGAAAGTGTTGTTGGAGAATGGACGCAAATGATTTTTGATCTTCCACGTGCTGAAACAAAGGAGTGAGGAATGGATGACTTGGACTACAAAGCCACCACGATTCTGTATGTGGACGACGAGCGTATGGCTTGTAAGTATTTTGCCTCGGCGGTAGGTACAGATTACGAAGTGCTAACCGCTTTAGGCGCGGATGCTGCAATTGATATTGTGGCTGACCCGAAGAACAGGGTGGGGGTGTTGGTAACCGATTACCGCATGCCTGGGCGTGATGGCGGGGATTTGCTACGTCAGATCGAACGCGAGTACCCGCATATTGTGCGGATACTGGTGACGGCCTATGTGGATAAAAGCGTGTTGCTGGAAACCATTAATTCGGGTGAAATTTTCCAGATTTTGGAAAAACCTTTGGGATTGATGGAAATTCGACGAGTTTTGAGGCTTGCCACTGCCTTGGCGCGCGAGCGCAGTATGCGCCAGCAAAAACTGTTGGCGATTGATGAAACATTGGCATTTTTAGCGCATGAATTGAATGCGCCACTGGCATCGATCATGGATTTTGCCCAGGATGCAAGTCGACTCACGGCCGACGCGACGAATCGGGGTGGCGATGAATTGAGTAGTGCGATGTTGTCAATTTGCAACAATGCCAGTTATTGTTTGTCGGTACTTTCGACCTTTGTGAGTTCGATCCGACACGCTAATCCGAATGCGGTAGGGGATAGGGCAGTGACCAGTGCCTGTCAGTTGATTGCATCGTTGCTGGATACTTATCCCTTGACTTCGACTGAACGTGGCTTAATTCAAACCGATATCCGCGAAGATTTTGGTGTGACGGTATTGCCAAATTGCATCTCTTTGGTTTTGTCATCGTTGTTGAGTAATGCTTTGCGTGCCTTGCAAGGACGCTTTGCGCCGATGTTGTGTTTTACCGTGTTGGTTGATGGCAATCCTCAGATACGGATTTCCGATAATGGACAGGGTATCTCGCCTGAAGTTTTGGATCGTTTGTTGTTGGAAGCACACAGCACCGATGCTGAAAATGATGCGACAGGTTGGGGAGTTATTTTCTGTAAACGCATTATGATGTCATTTGGTGGTGGCATTGACATTGAATCCGAAGTTGACAAGGGCACCACCGTGATATTGAATTTTCCGATGAAAAAAGTAACTTTGTAAGGGAGCGATTCATGACTCATGCGCATGCCAATTCGCCGCTGATCCTGTTTGTTGATGATGAAGAAACGGCTGTTAAATATTTTCAACGGGCAATTGGCGCTTTAGCCCCCGTTGTCACTGCGGGTTCGGTTGCTGATGGCAAGCGGATGCTGGATCAATACGCCGATTCTTTAGCGGTATTAGTGTCGGATCAACGCATGCCTGGTGGTTATGGTAATGAACTATTGCATTATGCGCGTGATCGCTATCCGCACATGGTGCGTATTTTAACGACCGCGTATTCCGAATTGGAGCAAACCATTGAAGCAGTGAATCAAGGCCAAATCCATCGCTATATTCAAAAACCGTGGGATATCACTGTCTTGCGCATGGAATTGAAGCAGTCACTCGATTTGGCGAGTTTGCGCAAAGAGCATGGCGGTTTATTGCAAGAAAAATTGGAAGTACGGCAAAAGCAACTGGTATCGAGCCGGATTGGTGCGCTCAATTCCATTTGTATTGGCTTGCTCGGACGGGGCCACGATGCGCCAATTGAAACGTATTTGGGGGCCGCCCATAAAATCGGCGTGACTTCGCCCATGCCCAATTGGGCTCAGCTTGATTATTTTGATTTGGTCAGTGTGGAGGCTATTCGTAACGGTGAATTGGCCTATGCTTTGCGCTTGAAATTGCAGCTCCTTCAGCAACGCTACCCGCAGCGTTCCCTGGAGCAAATGTCGGATGTTTTATTGGAGCTGTTGCCCGGTAAAGTGCAGGCGGGCACCTCTGGGTGTGTTACCTTAATTGATGAAATTAACCTGGCCGAGTTTTTATCGGCACCGATAGCAGCACCCGTATCGTCAGAACATATTGGTTGGTTGGCCTATCTGTTGTGGCTTGACGGGCTGGGGGCCAGCTTGCAAATTACTCGTTCTGAGGTCGGGTTGCAATGTCGTGCTGTACCCCTGGATACCGCACCTGTTGCATTGCGACTGGCGGCCTGGATAGAGCAGTTCTGATAATAAGGATCGAGAGGAAAGCTATGTTTTTAGATCATGCCACCATTACTGCCACCAACAGCTTCACTGAGCCAGATCGACTTGAACGCTTAACCAGAGTTTATGGTTATGCGGTGGCTTTGGCAGACCAAGCGGACAATAAAGAGTTTATTCTCAAAGTGGCGCAACTGCACGACCATAAAGGTACACTCATCGTGTTTTGGCAAGACCCACCAACCGAAGAAGAAAAATGGTACTTTACTCGCGCATGGAGCAGCCAGGTGGGTGATGGCAGTACCAATGTTGAACATGAAGTGTAATATCCATCGCCTCTATCGCGTGCTGCACGAATGATGGTCGATAACCCAACTTTGATGTTGATGCTGGCCTTGAGTAATGGGGGGCTCGCGGTCAGTTTGTTTTTCTTTCGCGCTGGCGTTGAACCATCGACTGAGCCATCCAACACCCTGAAAACCTGGTTCAGATCCAAGTCTGTGCAAGCTTTGGCATGGACTTTGTTGTTTTTAGGCGCAATGATTCCCGATTTTGTACTGATGGGTAATGCCTTACTGTTTGCTGGCATTGCGCTGGAAGTAGGTGCGATCTGGGAATCGAGCGAGTTTAGCGATTGGCGCAAAGTTTTATTGCCTGCCTGGGCCATTGCCAGTATCCTGTTTATCGTTTTTGGGCTCGCTTCTGGCCCCGCTGCAAATTTCGCGACCTTTTGGGGCGCAGCGGCCTTGATTG
>JBKJLF010000151.1:0-2610 GCA_046597185.1 Burkholderiaceae bacterium
TGGGAAGCTTACTTTGCTGAATAGGCTAAAAGGTCAATTATGCTAATGTGTGGCGCAATCGTTGGCAGAATCTGCTAATGTGTCGCGCCATCGTTAGCATAACTCACCCTGGCTGGCACGCTCTGTTGGCATATTCTGCCTTTCTTCTTTAGCCGCCGTTACGCAGTAACGCTCCCTTCACGGCCAAGTCAACACCCTGCCGCCGCTGCGCGGCGGCACTTCATCATACTTCACGTACCAGTTCTGCGTAGGGTAAAAGATTACTGGTACCTTCGCACGCTTCTTCATACGCATCACGTAGCGCATGCGCTGCTTTCATGTAGCCAAGGTATTCACTGTCCAAAAGGTCATATTCGTCCTCTTCGGGGTCGGCATCTTTCAATTGTTGCTGTAATTGCCACATCTTGTCATCGACGGCACGTATGGCTTTAGCCAAGGTAATTCCGCTTACGTCAGGCATAAAATTCCTTTCTGTTATGGTTTGTTCTGCGCGTGGCCCAGTTCAACCGCACGCACAATGGCATTGCGCGCTAAATCGTCCAGTGCGCCCATATAGGCGTCCATGCGCATGGTCTTGGTTCTTGGTTCAATCTGGTAATGATTGGCCTGGTATCTTGTGTTGTAGCCAGTGAATCGAATAATAAGCGATTCTGGTATAACCGTTCCGGCAGGTAGATCAAATGAAAGCCATTTCTTCCCAGGGAAAACTTTGTTTCGATCAAACAAGGACGTGCCTGCCCGGTACTTGACCCACATTGCGCCATCTTTCCCCAAAAAGGTTTCGATATCGGCGTCCCGCCTGCCGCCATCCGGTAATGGCCGTGGCTTGAAATCCGGGTAGAGCACCTCGGGCGCGGGGGTGCCATCTATTATTGTTCCATTGGGGAATTGTTCAATACGGACTGACCTGAAAAGGTCAACGTCGGTTTGTGCCATGGGGGTCTCTCAGGTGATAAAAAAAGAAGTTATTTTACCATCAATATGACGTTTTTTTTGGTTGATCACCCTTTAATATCAAAATATTATATTTGGCTCATTGGGTATCATGTTGCTCTGTATTTATGTTGCCCTGTTACCGCGTAACGGTGCTGACTGTTGTTGCACTGCCACGGTTTCTGGCGCTGATTTGCGCTTGTGAATCGTTTGCAACACTTGCAATGCCGGGTTGGATTTAGCTTGCCAGCGCGCCAGCGTGCGTGGAAAATCGCGTCTAGGGGATTTTTTTGCAATTTCAGGTAGGTGTCGGGGTAAAAATGTTGGCTAGGTTATTGTTTATCTGGGTATTTTTGCTTTCGGGCCAGGTTCTCGCGTCGGCCGAAGGTATGTATATCCATACCGATGGCTTGGGGTCTCCCGTAGCCAGAACTGACAAAAACGGCAACCTTATCAGCCGCACCAGATACGAACCTTACGGCGCAACTGCGGCGGGGGCTACACCTACGATTGGCTTTACCGGCCATGTGAACGACCCGGACACCGGGCTGATTTACATGCAGCAACGGTATTACGATCCGTATGCAGGGCGCTTCCTGAGTACTGACCCCGTGTTGACTGATGCGAACACGGGCGGCGGGTTCAATCGTTATGTTTATGCGAATCTCAATCCATATAGGCACATCGATCCAGATGGCCGCGATGCCATGGATTGGGTTCATGGTACGCTCACGGCTCTTTCATTTTGCCCTTCCGCATGTGGTTCAGCGTTTAGCGCAATTGATGGCGTCGCATACGCCGCACAGGGTGATAAAGTTGGCGCAGGTGTTTCGTTTGGCGCTGCGGCCATTGGCCTGATAAGTGACGCTGGCATTGCTAAAGTTGCTGGCACGGTTGTGAAGGAAGGTGCTACCGCAGCAAAGGCAACTACAGCGAGTGTTAGTGACCTTAAATTACTGCATAACGCCGAAACCATTGGCAGCCGTCCCGATTTGGCGAAGTTATCAGACAAAGACCTTTTGAAATCAGTAACCAACCCCAAAAATGGCGATAAGGTTAAAGTCAGTTCTGAGTCGGGTAAAGTTGTCGATGGTAACTCACGTGTAGCGGAGTTGCAAAAGCGCGCGGCGGACCCAAAAAGTAGCATTCAGCCAGACACAAAAATACCAATCCAAACGCATAAACCTGATAAATCAATGTTCGATTTTTAAAATGGCTGCGCCCTTGTCGCCACGCCTGGCAAGGGCATCATTATCCTCTACGGTGCAATTTTTATACCGATTAAACTTGAAAGGCTTCATTGATGACTGCTGAAATTTTGGTTTACAGGTTACTTGCTCGGGCATTGTTGGATATTAGGATTGCCAGTTTGGAAAACGAATCAAAGGCCGTATTCGCTTTATCCGACGCCTTTCACAACATCCCTTACCAGATTGAAGCCATAAGCAATCAAGGGGGTGATTTCTCAGAAATTATTGCTTGGCTTGAAGAGCGTTGCGCGCAAAAGGGGTTGGCTGGTTGGTTGCAAAATGCGGTGGCAAACATTCAGGAAAATGAGTCGAATTAGCGCCACGACATAAATTAGCTTCCAAATTGGCAATTTACCGCGCGGCGCAATGATTTGCCGCAATAATAGGGGACGTACCACGGTTATCATTGCCAGCTCCAGGTAGAGGC
>JBKJLF010000697.1:0-5436 GCA_046597185.1 Burkholderiaceae bacterium
GCGAAAGGGCGAAATCCGGTTCAAACCGCGCCGGCTTGGCTTGCGCCAGTCTTTGCCGAATAACCAGCGCCTGCTTGGTAAAGATCAACGCTTGGTCATGGTTGCCTTGAATTGCCAAATGATTTGCATAGTTAGTGAGCGAATCGGCGAAATCCGCTTCAAACCGCTCTGGTTTGGCTTGCGCCAGTCTTTCCCGGATATCCAGTGCCTGCTTGGCAAAGATCAACCCTTGGTCATGGTTGCCTTGATCTGCCAAACGAACCGCATAGTTGGAAAGCGAAAGGGCGAAAGCCGGTTCAGCCCGCTCTGGCTTGGCTTGCACCAGCTTTTGTAGAATATCCACCGCCTGCTTTGCGAATGGCAATGCTTCAGTACTCCTCCCGACCCAATCAAGGCTAATCTCCAAGTTGCCCAATGCGGTTGCGTATTCACCATCATTATCCAGCGAGGGCTTTTTTTCCCGCTGCTTGGCCCTATTTTCCACAATAGTTTGCCGCACCAATACTGCTAAATCAAGCAGCGGAAATACCTCAAATTTAAAGTGTGGCGCTAACAAACCTGCTGCCTGTGATTTTGCCGCTGGTGGCAAGCGCGCAAACGCTTTTTCCACGATCTGCGGTAGCGTACTGGGCGTTTCGATACAAACCGCCACCAAATCATTCACACAGGGCAGAAAGCACGCAACCAGCGCATCTTCCACCACCTGCCCCAACTCTGCCCGATTGCGCAACAGCCTTGCCAACACCGTTAAACACGCATAACGCCAGTGTTGATTATTGTGCCCAAGCATAGCTTTAACAACTTGCGCACCGTCAGTCAATAATGTTTGTGCCACTAACGCTTCACCAATCAAATCAGGCCGCAAGGCTTGCAAACCTGTTTTGTCAGGATATAACGGCATCAACACCTTAAATAAAGGCTTGAGTAAACCCTTATTGCCGCCCGCCGCCACCCAGATCGGTTCCAGATCACGTTCAGACGCGATGCCGTTTGCCAAGGTTGCCAAAGTCATCAACAATGCTGCTTGCCGCCCCCGTTCATCCGCCGTGGCGAGCGTGTCGGGTATTGCGCCATCGGCGGCGTCGCACCAATAACGGCGTTCGTGATTGCCCAAAATACGGGTTAGCTCTTCAGCCGAATCCGGGCGTTCACCCCACAGTGCCAGCAGCGCACTCATTTGGATGTACAACGAATGGTCGAAATGCGGTGCATCCAGCCGTGGCGTGTGGGTGGGCGGCGTCATTTCTAAATACTGAGCAAACTTACCCAATGCCAATTGAAATGCCTGTTGCCTATCCAGCTCACTATCATGCAAGGGCGGCACAGGATACGGCCCGGTACTGGCCGAGCCTTCCAGAAAAGCCTCGCACGCCGCATCTTTGGCCTTGACAGACAGCAAATTCCACCATTCGCCACCGTCACGCGCCAGCAGTAGCACGCGTACCGGGTACGCAGGTGCGCCCGTGAGCAAGGCTTTCAGCAAAGCCAGCAATACCGGTTGGCGCGTTTCGGCATAATCCAGCACCACGCAAACAGCCTGCCCAAGCTTGGCAATTTGCTGGCCCAATTCTGTCGCTTTTGCCACCGCCAGATCACCCGGCAAAAACCCAACTTGCCACCCTTGCCCCTGCAAACGCCGACACAATTCCAAGGCCAAGCGCGTCTTGCCCACGCCGCCCGCCCCCGTGAGCAGGCGTACCGCGAGCAGGGTAGCGCTCGCATGCGGGGATGCGCTGGCGTGCGCCCAAGCCAGTTGCAGATCCAAAAAAGGTTCGCGCTTCGGATCAAACGGGATAATTGCCTCTTCAGCGCGCAATAACTGGCTTTCGCTGAAACCGGGCCGCCAACTTGGCGTAGGCAAACTGAGGATGGTAGCGGGTGCGGGTGCGAGCGCGGGTGCGGGTGCGAGTGTGGGCGATGCAGGCAAAGGCGCCCCCGCCCCCGCCCCCGCCTGCGCAGCCGCTAGCGCAGGCGACACAACGATTGCCGACCACCCTACCCCATTCAACAATTGCCTAGCGCAATCAGTCCATGAATATTTGTCGAGCAGCTTCCCGCGCAAACGTGCCGCTTTAGTTTTGTAACCCGCAGGATCTTTTGCGACCTGAATAATGGCATCGGCCAGCGCTTTAAGGTCTTCCGGGCGGAAATACGGCTCCTCGCTTTGCCCCGCCACATCCACCGCCAGATAATCCCCGGCATAGTCATCTTTCAACAGCCGATGCACGCCACTCTTGGTGCTGACGAGCAACGGCACGCCCGCTGCTATTGCTTCCCACGCCACCAAACCAAAACCCTCATGCCACGACGGCATCAGCGCCACACTAGCTGCCTGCAAATCTTTAAAAACGACCGCCCGATCCGTCGTAAACGGCAATGCCGAAAGCCCAAACGCGCGCTTGGCGTAGCTTTCGGCAAATAGTTTCAGTGCTATTTCGGCAGCAGGCTCATATTGCCCTTGATTATTTTCAAAATCCACGCCCCGCAAATGGAGTTCTGGTTCATTTTCACCCCGCAAACCATCTGGCAAACCGGGCTTGCCAGATGCTTGGCGGATGGCGTCCGCAAAGGCCGCCACACCAAGATGCGCCTGTTTAATTTTTTTGGCCGATTCATTCAAGCGCCCACTCAAAAAACCAACAAATGCATTTGGCGCACGGCTTCTGACAGAAATATCAGCCAAACCCGGCACCAGCATCGTTACATCATACAGCCCCACCAAATCCTGCAAAGCGGTCTGCAACAGTGGCCCCACCGCCATGCGCACGTCTGCCGCAGCAAACAAGGCGTGTTGCTCATCCACCTTGCCCCGCGCGCCTTCGCTGTTTTCGGCGAAATCTTCGTAATTTTTGTAACTCATGTGGTGAATCAGCACAGAACGGCCACCGCGCTTGCCAGCCGCTTCCAAAGCAAGCCGCCCGCTGATGCGGTCATGCCCGAGCCATACGATGTCTTGGGCGGCGATGTCGCTGATCTGGGCTTGAATTTTTTCCCAAGCAGCCGCCTCAGAAGTGGTGGAAAACTGCTTGGTATCCGCGCTAGCGAGTGAAATCAGTCGCACGCTGGCATTGCCCGCATCGGTGATTTCAGCCTCACTCGCAGCGGGCACCACGCAAACGGTTTGCGTATCCACATAAGTGCAACCCGCCAACGCCTTCAACAGATCATAGTTAAAACTATTAATCCCGCCAAATTTCGGCCCCCAACTGGTGCTAAAGGCAATCAGTGTTTTTTTAATGGTTGACATTTTTGGCTACGCTTGCCCTCTGGATACCGAATCTCGTCAATTCTACCCGAATTCATCAGACAATCACTCGCCGCGCATTCCTGCCAACATCATTTTAGCGCCGCACCCACACCCCAACCCTATCCCCAGGCTGATTAGAAAACGCAAACCAATCATAACGCCCAGCAATGGATTGATGCACCGCCGCCCAAGTGTCTGAATAGCGCTCGGTATGGCCCCACACCACGTAGCGCACATTATTTTGTGCCAGCCAGCCCAAGGGGTCGAGCGCGCGGCCCTTGTAGAAGTCTTTGATCTGCGAATTTAATATCCACACTTCCTGCGCGCCGTTGTGCCACAGGCTGACGTGGTTGGGCCACCCCAAGAGCGTGGCTTGGCCGGAATACAGCGAATACAAGGTTTGATTATTGAAGGCTTCGCCCAAGCTGTTTTCCAGCACGATGCCCTTGGGCGCGTCTTTCAAGAAATTCACTGCCGCGCCCACCGCAGGCACTTTGGTGAACCAGTAGCTACCATCAAAGCGCCCTGCCGCGACTTTAGAGACCGAACGCCAGTACTGCAAGGTGTCCACCATCGCATACGCGGGCGCGCACAGCACCAAGAGCGCGGCGCAGCGCACCCACAGGCGGGTACTGGCAAGCGCCATCGCACCCGCAGTCAGGGCCGCGCCACTCCACATCCAGCCCCACCATTTCATCGTGGTGTTGGTGCGCTCAAACTTGCCGACGCTGGGTCGCCCACCCAAGTAAATTCGCCCAACAACAGCATGGTGGCAAACACCTCGACGAATAAAACAGTCAAGGGACGATGATTTTTATCGACTAGGCTTAAGCCAAACAAGGCCAGTACGGGCCACATTTGCAGCAGAAAGGGCAATACACCAGTATGGGCGATGGCGCGCACAACGCGAATCGGGGTTTCCAGCGCATGCGGCGCAAAATGGGTCAGAAACGGGTAAATTAGGATCAAACCCACGCCGCCAGCCAACATCGGCTGCCACGCCAGCTTGCCTTCACGCCAAAAACTCCAGCCCGCCCAGCCACCCAACAACACCACCTGCATCGGCAACACCCAAGTATTGGTGATGAGCATGGCGGGGCCGCACAGAGTCAGTAAAAACGGTGCCGCTGCGGTGGTGGCAGAATTGGTGGCAGAATTGGTGGCAGAATTGGTGGCGGAATTGGTAGCGGAATTGGTAGCGGAATTGGTAGCGAGCTGGGGTTTGCCAAGCTGACCCGGCACAGCACGCCATGCGATAAGGATCAGCATCAAAAACAGCAACACAAAGCCGCCTAGCGGAGGATGATAGTCGCCCAAAAAGTATTGATAGCCGAAATTTTCCATCGGCAAGTCGCGCGGCTCAAATTTGGGCGCGGGCTTGGTTTCTGGCGCAGCTTGCGGCTTAGGTTCTTGATTAGTTTCGACCTTAGGTTCCATCGGCGCTTCAGGCGCGGGCTTGGCTTCTATATCAGGAGCTGGCTTGGGGAATAGTTTCAAGCCAAATTCGGTATTGATGCGGCTATCGTAGTTGCCGATAAAGCGCACGCTGCCCCACATTTTGTCGTTAAACTGACTCGGCATACGCGCCTGATCGCCCGTGGCAACCAAAAGCCCCAGCAGCGGCGTGACGCCCGTGCCGCCCAGCGCTAAGGCGGCAATCAAAAGCGTGCGGCTGGCCCAGTTGGCGACCAATCGTTGGCCGACATCCCACGCCAAGGCCAAGGCTAGCGCCATCAACAGGCCAAAGCTCAGATTGTAGGCCAACCCAATCTGCAAACCAAACCAACGCCCAAAAAGCGAGGCGGCGTAGTGCTGAAACGCATAATACATATCAAACTTGTGCCCGGCATACCAATGGTCGGGCGGCGGCAACTTCAGACTTCCTGATCCCTTGGCGGCGTAATCCGCGCTTCCAGGAAATAGGGTTAGCACCGTGAATCTAATCCACCATTGGTATAGAGTTGAATCTATTTTACACAAAGGAGGCCGCAATGCTAAAACAACCGTTCCTTCCTGGTTTTCCAGATGGTGCAGTGAGAATAGGTGACATGCTAAGCATCCTTACGAAAGCCGGTCGGGTTACGTACTTTATAGGATCGGATAGCTACTTTGACCACGCGCTGGATGACAAGCAAAGTGAGCGATTTGTGCTGGCGAGTCTAATGCATCACGGGCATGTACGGGCGTGC
>JBKJLF010000702.1:0-12779 GCA_046597185.1 Burkholderiaceae bacterium
CCGCAGCAAAGAATGTTAACCCTGTGGGAAGATGTCAAACCCACCCTGAATGGTGAACGTGCGCCGCAGCCGCTGTTCTTCCGTGCCAACACCAACGAAACCATCGAATTCTGGCACACCAATCTGGTGCCCGATTATTATGATCTGGATGATTTTCAGGTGCGCACCCCAACCGACATCATCGGCCAGCATATTCATCTGGTGAAATTCGATGTGCTCGCTTCCGATGGTGCGGGCAATGGCTGGAATTACGAAGATGGCACTTTCAGCCCCGATGAAGTGCGCGGGCGCATTGATGCACTCAATCTGCTGGGCGGGATTTACAGTTTTGATCGCAAAACCCAATTCAAAGGCACTACCCGACGCCAACTCGAAGCCAAACCAGCCCCAGCCGTGTTTGGCGCGCCACCTGCCGGTCAAAACTGGCGCGGTGCCCAAACCACGATCCAGCGCTGGTTTACCGATCCGGTAGAAAACAACAAGGGAGAAGATCGAACCCTGCGCACCGTGTTCACGCACGATCACTTTGGCCCATCCACCCACCAGCAGGTGGGCTTGTATGGCGGCTTATTGGTAGAACCCCAAGGCTCGACCTGGCTTGACCCGGATTCGGGCATAAGGCTATCAGGCCGCACCGACGGCGGCCCAACCAATTGGAAAGCCAATATCATCACCGCCAATGCGCAAGACAGTTACCGTGAGTTTGCGTTGGAGTTTGCCGACTTCCAACTGGCCTACACGGCCGGTAGTCCATCAGTACCCAGTGCGCCAAGCGCCCCTTTGTTCACCAACGCCTTCGCCACACCAGCGCCCGGCCCGGTGCCAGCAGCCATGGCGGCAACCTTTTCAGATAATGGCGTGGTTCTCAGTTCCGCTGCAACCGTCTCGGCCAGCGGCAGCAATTGGCTGGTCAACAACGTGACCGCACCCGGTGTGACCCACAGCTACCTCTTAAAGCCAGGCGCAGCCACGGGTCAATATCAGGTGTTTCCACAAAATGCACCTCCCTCCTGGTCATCACCCACATTTGCGATCAATCCAACAGGTGCGGACCCGGTCAATCTGAACAGTGGTGCGCCCTTCCCCACCTTGATCAGTACACCGCCCGCGCCGGGAACATTTTCACTTAACTATCGGGCCGAACCGATACCAGCGCGGGTTTGGAATCCGCAAACCAATACGCCTGCAACTGGCAAACCAGGCGATTTGTCGTTTGCTTATGCGTCCATGCAGCGCGCCGATCCCCTGCTCAATATTCAACCCCTCCCCGGCACGCCGATCAATCCGGCCAATGCCAACGGTTTCAAATTTCCGGCCAATATAAACCCCACCATCAATGGCAGCGCTTCCGGGAATAAGTCTCAGGTTCAACCGACCGACCCCTTTACACCCATGCTACGCGCCTACGCCGGCGACAAGGTGCAGGTTCGCACCCTGGTTGGCGCGCACCACAACCCGCATTTCTTTTCGATGGATGGCGTGAAGTGGCTGTACGAACCCGGTTCAAGCAATACCGGTTTCCGCAACAACCAGCCGATGGGCATTTCCGAGCATTATGAGATGTTGTTCCAGTTACCGCCAGCAACAGGAGCCGTGTCGCAACCGTTTGCCGACTATCTGTACAACGCCAGTGCCGGAACCGATGGCATTACCAACGGCCTGTGGGGACTGATGCGTTCCTATAAGCAAAACGTGGATCAACTGCGTGCCCTGCCCAATAATGTGCCACCTGCGCAAGCAGCCGTTGTCAATATTACACCACCCCCAGGGACAAAAACCAGGGACTTTCATATTGTCGCCACCAGTGCCGCCCAAGCACTCACCGGGGGAACACTCACCTACAACAGCCGTGGCCAGTTGCTGACCGTGGGGAGCAAGAACCATCCTGCTACCTTCAATACCCAATTACAAATTAACAACCCTGATGCATTGATTTATTTCCGTGCCGAAGATCTGGATGCCAAAGGCAAATTAAAACCCGGTGTGTCAGTGGAACCCTTGATTTTGCGCGCCGCTGCGGGTGAATGGATTAAATTGACACTGACCAATACCTTCAATCCCAAGGCCAGTGTGTTTAACACCACAAGCACGGCACTTGCCCCTTTCCATAATGGTAGCCTTAAAATCAATTTGCACACATCAACCCAGGTTGGTTTGAATCCGCAAGTGCTGGGCTACGATGTGACGCGTGGTGACGGCCTGAACGTGGGCTTTAATCCGACGATGACGGTTGCACCCGGCCAGACTTCTGCCCCCATCTACTGGTATGCTGGCACGATCTCGTTTGAAAACGGCCTTATGAAAACCACCCCGGTCGAATTTGGCGGAATTAATTTGAACCCCTCTGACCCATTATTACAGCATACCCAAGGCTTGGTGGGTGCCTTGGTCATCGAACCGGAAGGATCAAGCTGGGTGGAGGATAAACATATGCGGGCGGCCGCCACGGTGACCAAAGCTGATCGTTCCACCTTCCGCGATTTTGTGATGATCGCCCAGGATGATTTGGCAACAGGCAAGTTACCTCCAGGAATCAGCTCTGTTGAAGCGGTCAACTACGGCAGCGAACCCATGCGCTATCGCTTCCCCAACCCAACTACTTTCAACGACTTGGTAGACGTTAAGAAAGCCACCTCCAACCTACTGGTCAATGGTGATCCTAAAACACCGGTTTACACCGCTCAGGCTGGCAGTGCCGTGCGTTTCCGTATGCTGCACCCTGCCAGTGGCAATGGCAACGATGGCGAAACGCTGGCCATAGACGGGCATGTATTCCAGGAAGAACCATTTACCAACGACAGCCATACCATCGGCTACAATCCGCTGTCGCAATGGTTTGGCGCACGCGCCTCGCACGGTGCACGCGACCGCTTTGAGGTGGTCATTCCCAGTGCTGGTGGCAAATACAAGGTGCCGGGAGATTATCTGTATCGCTCCTTGATTTCCCTGGGTACCAGTGATTACGTCGCTGGCAAGTGGGGTATTTTCCGGGTCACAGATCCATCAGAAAAAGGGCTGGCAATGGCCGCTGCGGCTGAAGAAGCGGTATCGGACGTGACTGAAGCTGTCGCGGCGACGGCCAAACCCGAATCGGCACTGGCCCAACGCTACAAAAACCGCAACAAGAGCGCCAAACAGCGTGCGCTTGAAGCGGCCAAGAACGCGCCATAACCATGAGCGATATGAAACGGTGGGGCGCGCTGCGAACCTTACGCACAGGGTGGCAAGTTGCCACCTTGGCGGCGACCTTGGGGTTTGCTCACGCCGCCCAAGTGTCGTCCCCGCAACAGACTGTGCGTGACGGGGTGCAAGTTAAATTTGCCTTGCTTGCACCAACCCCGGCGGCTAACCCGGCCTCCTCAGCCAACCCGCCAAGCCCACCCATGGCAGGCACCAATGCGCGGGTGCGCTTCACCATTACCGATACCACCAGCGGCAAAGCGCTGACCGGCTTACACCCGGCGGCGTGGCTAAGCAATCGGGTCGGGCCTGCCGGAGAAATCAAACCGCGTTCGGCGGCAGAAAAAGTGCAGGAACTATTGGGCGGCTCGATCTTTTCCCGGGCCGATGCCGACTTCAACACCTTTCGCGTGCTGGCACTGAACAACGACGCGACCATCACGGTAGTCGATCCCCTGTTCGGTTTTGGCGGCACCAAGTTGCTGGCACTGATTCCCTTGCCCGGCATCGGCACCGACTGGACGCTGGCCGACGATGACAAGCGGCTGTTCGTCAGCAGTATGGCGGCCAATCGGGTTTCGGTGATCGATACCGCTACTTGGCAAGTGAGCAGCACACTCTCACCTTGTAACGGCCCTGGCCGTCTGGCGCTCCAGCCGGATGCGCATTACCTCTGGGCCAGTTGCAACGGCACCGAGGCTGACGGGGCCGCAGCAAGTACAGCAAGTACAGCAAGTACAGCAAGTACAGCAAGCATGGGCGGCGTGGCCGTGATTTCTGCCGATCAGGCACAAGTGCAGGCGCGTATCGCCACCGGGCGCGGGCCGCAGAGCCTGGCGTTTTCGGCAAACAGTCATTGGGCTTTTGTTGCCAATCAGGCGCAGCGCACACTCTCGGTGATCAATGTGCGCAGTCTGAAAAAAGTGCGCGATATCGAACTTGATATCCGCCCGGCCAGCGTCGCCTATTCGGCGCTGAGTGATTCGGTCTACCTGACCGACAAGGACAGTGGTGCAATCGTGGTGGTCGATGCACAGCAGCACCGGATTGTGGCACGCATCCAAACCGATGCGCCAATCGAGCAACTGCGCTTTGCACCGGGCGAGCGCCATGGCATCATCACGCTGCCGGCGCAAGATCTGGTGCTCGTGCTTGATACCGTTTCAAACCGCATCGTGCAACGCGCCAAAATTGACGGTGCACCGGAACAGGTGGCATTTTCCAGCGACATGGCATTTGTACGTCGCCGTGCCACCACCCATATCGCGATGATTCCACTGAAAGAACTGGGCCGCGAAGGCCATGCAATTCCGGTTGCCGAGTTTGCCGGTGGCGAAGCGCCATTTGGCACCCGCAGCAGCCCTGCCAGCAGCATAGTGGCGGCACCGGGGGAAACAGCAGTCGTGGTCGCCAACCCCAAAGACAAAGCCATCTACTATTACATGGAAGGCATGGCCGCGCCAATGGGCACGCTGGGCAACTATGAACGTGAACCGCGCGCTGTATTGATACTTGATCGCAGCCTGCGCGAGAGCGCGCCGGGCGTGTACGAAACCACCACCGTGCTGCCCGCTGCGGGTGATTATGATGCGGTGTTTTTCCTCGATATCCCCAAGGTGGTACACCTGTTTCCTACCCGGATTGCCGCCAACCCGGCACTCAAGAGCGCACAAACCCGGGCAACAGCGCAACTGGTGGCACTGCCAGGCCAGGGGATTGAACCCGGCAAGCGCGCGAATTTGCGTTTTCGCTTGCAGGCAAACGACACTGGCCCGGGCCAGATCGTCACCCCGGACGACATCACCATCAAGGTGGTATTAGCCCCCGGCACCTGGCACCAGCGCAACCCGGCCACACTCGCCCCGGATGGCACACTTAGCCTTGAATTTACCCCACCCGGTACGGGCCTGTACTATTTCTATCCTGAATCTGCCACACTGGGCACCAGCCTCGGCCAGACCCCCTGCCTGGTTCTTCATGCGGCAACAAATACCACATCAAATAAGGCACTCACACCATGATCACAGCTTGGCAGCGGCGTGGCATCGCACTTTTTATATCGCTTTTTATGTCGGCATTTTTGATGACGTGGACGCCCCACCTGCTCGCGGCAGCGCGCGATGCCATTCCCGATATCGAAGTACAGGATCAAACCGGGCGCACGCTACACTTTAACAGCGACCTGCTCAAGGGGCATATTGTTGCGATCAACTTTATCTTTACCGGGTGTACCACGGTTTGTCCGCTGCTCGGCGCCAGTTCTATCGCATTATCCCGTGAAATGGCCAAACATAATGATCCGCGTTACCGCGTCATTTCCGTGAGTATCGATCCGCAGAACGATACGCCCGAACGGCTGCAGGAATGGCGTTCTCATTTTGCTCATTTTGGCGACTCACCCAGTTGGACTCTGGTTACAGGCAAACCACGTGATATGGAGCGCCTGCTGCGCGCCCTGCAAGTGTATTCGGCGGATAAAGACGCCCACAGTGGCAATTATCTGCTGGGCAATCCGGCCACAAATACCTGGAAACTGGCCGCCGGCAGCACCGCACCCGCACAGCTTGCCAGCACGCTCAAGGAACTGGGCGCGGGTTCGGGGCCGATCGCAGTTTCTGTAACACCTGCGGCAACACCTGCGGCAGGGGCCGCGCACTACCTCCCCGATACCCTCTTGATCGACCAAAACGGAAAATCCCATCGTTTCTACAGTGATCTGGTGAAAGGGCGTATTGTCGTGATCAATACCTTTTTCTCCGACTGTAGTGCAGTCTGCCCGATTACGCTGGGGCGGCTGGCCAACGTGCAGACGCAATTGGGCGAGCGTGTCGGGCGTGACGTTTTTTTGCTGTCCATTACGGTGGACCCGGTGAATGACACCCCGCAAAAACTGGGCGAATACGCCAGGCGTTTTGGTGACAAACCCGGCTGGCAATTCCTCACCGGCAAAAAGTCCGATGTTGATCTGGTGCTAAAAAAGATAGGCCAATATGTCAATTCGCGGGATGCCCATTCCAACCTCATGATCATCGGCAATGAACCCACTGGCTTGTGGAAAAAGGCAAACGGACTGGCATCCAACGAAGAACTGACCCGTATTATTAGCAGTGTGATCAATGACGGGCACTAAAACCAGCATCACTTCTGATCAAGCAAGCGGGCCGACCTTGGCGCGGTGGGCCATGGCTGCGCTATGGCTATGGGTGCGGGTATGGCTGCTACCGCCGATGTTGGTACAAACTGTGTTGGCACAGACTGAATTGCCCCCCGTGGCGAGTGAAACGGCCAACAGTGCGCAGGCGCGTGGGCGGGCGCTGTATCGCCTGGGTGTCTATTCCAACGGGCGACCAGTACAGGCGGTAAACGGTGAAACTGGCGGCGAAACTGGCGTGCCCCTACCTGCTGCGTTTGTTGCCTGCGCCAACTGCCATGGCTACCAGGCGCGTGGCAAAAGCGAAGGTGGCAGCAAAGTGAGCGACATCCGGCCCGATACCCTGTTTTCGCCCTACCAGCGGGTGCAAGCGAACCAGCGCCGCCGCCCCCCCTATGACGCCGCATCCTTTTTCACCGCAATCACCACAGGCAAAGACCCCGGCGGCCAGATGCTGGATGCCACCATGCCGCGCTTCAAGCTGAGCGCCGGCGATGCCGCAGATTTGCTGGCCTATTTGCAGAAGCTTCAAGCATCCGACGGCCAAGGCGTGAGTAATGACCGAATCGACATCGGCGTCTTGCTGCCAAACGATGTCGCGCTGGCCGCACAGGCCAACACGGATTGGGCTTTGCTCACGGCCTGGCGTGATGAGATCAATCAAAAGGGGGGATTTTTCCGGCGGCGTATCAACTTGCTGAGGCTGAATGAGCGAGACATGAGCGGGGCAGCGCCGCTACTGGCGCTGCTTGATTCCAGAGATAGGGCCGACAGCCCGACTTGGCCGCAGCAGGAAGTTCCGGTGTTGAGCATGACTGCTGATGTCCTGCAGCGCGAACGGTTTGCGCTCTACCCTGGTATCGTGCAGCGCACCCGCCTGCTGGCACGCTACGCGCTCGCGCAATCGACCAGTTCAAGACTGGCACTGGCCCACCACGCCCTGCCCGCCGCCCAACTGCAAGCGACCCTGAGCGCAGTGCAGCCACTGCTGGCAGTCAAACCTGTGGCACTAACGGCAGAGTCGGCAGAGCCGGCGATCAAGGTAGCCAAGGCACTGCGCGCTGCAGGTATCGACCAGGTTCTGTTATTGGGCAGCGAAGATAAACTCAAGCAATTGGTAGCCAGTGCCAGCACGATCGGGTGGCAGCCACTATTTTTATGGGAGTCGACACCGCGAGGCAGTGCCAAAGGCATGCGGGCCGTCACCGCACAAGCGACGTTGCCAGGCGATATCACGCCGGAAGCGAAAATCAGCTACACGCGCTATAGCGGCAGCAGCGAATTTACCGGACGCGATCCATCGCGCCAATTCGCCCTGCTGGGATTGACGCGTTTGCTATCGGCTGCACTGGAAAATACCGGGCGCGATCTGAATCGCGAAAGTCTGCTTCAAGCGCTGGCGGGGCTGCAAGAATTCCGCAGTGGCGTGGCCCGGCCCGGCAGTTTTAGCGCACGCCGCCACACCGGGACAGTGGGCGTTTACGTGATTGCGCTGCCAGAATCAGCGCTTGCTGGTGAGCCAGTGTGGCTGGAATAATTCACTTAAAAACCACGGTTTTATGCCCATTGGGCAAAATCCGCCGTTCCACAAACCATTTTACGGCACGCGCCAATACGGCCGATTCGATATCGGCCCCAATTGCTGACAAGGCGGCTGGCCCCATGGCATGCGTGACGCGTTGTACGTCCTGTTCAATAATCGGCCCTTCGTCCAGCATGCCAGTAACAAAATGCGCTGTTGCGCCAATTAATTTCACGCCGCCGTCATAGGCTTGTTCATACGGTCTTGCGCCCTTGAAGCTGGGTAAAAAAGAATGGTGGATGTTGATGGCGCGGCCTTCCATTTCCTGGCAAAATTTTTGGCTTAAAATTTGCATATAGCGCGCCAGCACCAGCAATTCAATATCATGCTGCTGCATTAATTCCATCAATCTGGCTTCTTGCGCGGCTTTCAGTTGGGCCGGTACGCCTAGCCCAATGGGTAAATGGTAGAAGGGAATATTGTAACTGGCGGCGAGTTGTTCAAAATCAAAGTGATTCGAGACGATGGCAGGTATTTCAACCTGTAAGGAGCCGGATTTATGGCGAAACAATAAATCGTTCAGGCAATGGCCAAATTTGGACACCATAATCAGCACACGCGGCTTGTGATGCGCATCGTGCAATTGGGCTTGAAATTGCATGTCTGTGCATAATTGCGCAAAATCGGCACGCAGGCTGGCATCGCTATGTTGCTCATTTTCCAGCGCAAAATGCACGCGCATGAAAAAACGCTGCGATTGCGGATCACCAAACTGGGCGGAGTCGATAATATTGCAGCCATGATCAGCCAAAAAACCGGACACACTGTGTACGATGCCGCGCCGATCAGGGCAAGACAGGGTTAGGAAATATTCTGGATACATAGAAAATTTAACTTGGGCAAGGGTTGGGGCCGAAACAGGTCGGATAAAGTCAAGGTTACGCAGGCTGTACGGCTGGCTATTGTCGCATACCACACGGTAAGTTTCTATGTTTTTGCGGTGAAACAGGAAAAGCAAATATGGATATGGCTGTTTTGGCAACGCGCTTACCCAAATAAGCCAGTGCAACGGTGAATTAACCTTGTTTCTGCCCGCCAGTGACTTGCAATTCGATTACGATACGCGGTCGGCAATTTGTATTCTCACCTTTTGCAAATTCGATGACATCATCACGGGTTGTTCCCAGCCACTGCCCGATCAACAGTTCCGTCAAATATTGCGCCAAGGGAATAGCGGCTGAGCGCACCTCATGGTAGCCAACGGTAAAGGTTTTTTGCGGCAACAGCTTTTTTGTCCCTCGTCTGATGGCGGTCAAATGCTTGGCGGGGATGACCAGCACCTCGCCCTTTGCTGCTATCAGCCAATACGTGGCGGTTTGCGACCAACGTAGAATGGTGTCAAGTTGCTCGGAATCTATCTTCCAGCTATCGGTGTGGGTGGTTTTTTTGTTGCGGTTGCTCTCCGATTGCTGCAAGGCAAGTGACTTTTTCACCTGCACCAGATCAACCCATGTGGCTTCAAAGTGGCCCTTTACATTTCCAGTGATTAACCACGCCAAATCACAACCGTAGATGGGCTCTTCCTTGCTTTTTGATGTCGGGCGTTGTTTGGCCGTGAGGATGGGCGGATGTTTGCCGAACAATTGGATGCGTGGCTGACTATCCCGAAATGCGAACTCCAGTTCCTTGATCAAGGCTTTGGTCAGCGCTTCTTCGATGTCGCCACCTTGGTCAACCACTTCCTGCGCAAATTGGTTGCAAGCACGCGCAATGCCAGTGGCGATGACGGTTTCAACATCGCCAGCACCCAACCATGTTTTCGACAAGGGCGTGAGTGGATGCGGAAACATCGGCATACCATCCAGGTAGCGCGCTGCCGCATCGGCGAGGGCGCGTGGGAATTCAAAGTTGGCATCAGGGTCGTCATGAAAAAACGATTGCAAACCGCGTGCTTTCAGGCGGATTGCTTCATCGTCGTGTTGGGTGAGTTTGGCTAATGCAGCCATTACCTCGCTGTTGCTACTGGCCAATTGATACGTGATTGCCTCCACTGTTTGTCCAAGTTCTGACATTCGTGGCAGTAACCATGGCAAGGCACGCGCCCACAGGGTGGGATTGGCGGAGGTCAATTGATTCAATTCGGCGTGCAAGCCAGTCAATTCAAGCTTGTGCTGCCAGGCATTTCGTTCATATTCGGCCAGCTTTGCCAATAGCGCCCAGAGCTTGGTCATTGGCAAAATGGTGATGCCCACGTCCGCATTTTTGTGGGGACAAAATTTATCCAGAACCGCGCGGGTTGTTTGGATATTGGCTTCGCACTTTTCACTGGCGATGCGGGTGCCACAGGAAAAGCCCAATTCGAGTTCAAATGCGGCAGGTTTGGCGGCGATTGCCTCACAAATGATCTCGGGTAAGCCATGATATCCGAAATCAACCTGCCAAATTTCGCCTCGTGGGGCTGGGTTACCGCAATTTGCCCACGGCAGTCGAAAGAGCGTATCCAATTCAATATGCCCACCAACAAAGATTGAAACAAGCTTTTTGTTTATGCTGGCTAACTTAGACCCTTCTGAGGCAGGCTTGCCATTAGTTTTCCACATCGCGACATTTGCGATCAAACCGGGCTTAAAATTCGCTAATGCCAATATAAAGACGCAACCATTTGGGTGTTCAACCACCCGACACACCAGTTCCCGTCCTGGTGGCTCATTCCAGCGCTTGGTATCGCCGGCGATCTTTTCCAGGTTTTCTGCCTCAATCCAATCTATCGCCAGCGTGAATTTTTCCAGGTGGCGCGCCTCCAACCACCGCAACCCCGTCCAGTCATCTGTTTGGTTTAGCCATTGCGATAGTGAAGGGACGAGTTCTGCAATTGCGTTATCGGTGTATTTGCTCATTTTTCGCCCCCCCCCCTATTACATCTCCGCCAATAATTGATTTAAGACGTGACATTAATCTGCCCAATAGCAAAATGGGGGTGGCGAATGACATGGCAAATATCAAGCCAGATCAGGCCGTGTCCCATATTGCTTTTCAAACGAATCAAGCATGTATTGCAGCAAACCCTCAAGATTTTGCTGATCCGTATACATATCAGCCAAATCGTCTTCATTGATCACATCTGGGTCGGTCGCCTGCATGCGTTTGATATTTTGATACACCGATTCGATAATCAGAACCCAGTCACCCATCGTCATTGGAATGGCAAAGCTATCAAGATTGGTCATGGTAGTCTCCTTAATTAACTTTTATGCACCGCAGTGCTAGCTCTTGCAACAGCCCTATGTATTTTATCAAAGGCATGTTCATTGAAGGTGCCAGCAAAAAATGATCTTGTCGGCCATGGCGGAGGTCACGCACCAAGCTCAGCCCTATCGGAAGTGGGGTACTCTTCGCCAGCTTCCATGTATTACGCTTGCTCGGGTCAAAGGTTGATGACAATGAAATGCCGTTTCCATTGGCGATCACGACCTCTATTCCGTTGATGATTTGAACCGCAATGTCTTTCAGTGGTCTTGCGTTATCCAGTTTTGGGTGTGTGGCATTACCAAAACGATACAAATCCAATAAAATTAAACTTGATGCTTCAATGAATAAAAATTCTGATTGGATCATGACAATTAACCTCAAAAAACAATTTCATAGGATACCATGCTTGCTTGCAAAATATAAGGAATTTAGTTTAAAAAAATTTTAGCTGACCATGCGTTATCGCTAGCGCCATGAATAATCATGAAAGGCAAGTGTCATGAGTACGGTATCTATAACTCACAAGCATTTCACGGTTTGAGATCCGAAAATTCAAAAGCTTTGTTATGCTGACAGGCTCTCGCCCACTAACGGGTGAACGTCATGCACATCGGCAGGCGCAATAGCCAGCCTGAATTTTCCATATGCGATTCTGTGAGCCAACCGCTTGCGCCATTGAATCAGGGTTGGTTTGTTTCAGCCATTGGGTTAAAGAAGTCACCGCGATTGCCAATTCTTTGTTCATTATTACTCCTGTATTTTTCGCATCATCGGGATCAAAGTTCCAGGTACGGGCGGGCAAAGCCAAGCCCCCACCGTTTCGCCTTGGGCAACGCGGTACGGCGGTTGATGATCGTTGACATCCAGCTTGCCCATTTTCCAACCGTAACCCATGGTTTGCAATACCAGCAATGGCTCAAAAGTCTTGGGTGAATTGCCTCCCGCGTCCAGCCGCAGGCCATTGCGAAATGGTGATGTTCCAAAACCGATGGTCTCCTTTGCGATGCGCTCTTTTTTTGAAATCTTGTCTGCGCTTTGCCTTGCTTCTGCCATTTTCAGCAAATCATGAATGTCACGCTGCAAGCGTTGGTCTGTGCTCTCATTTCCCGCTTTGCGGTATGCGGCGACACGCGCAGCCAAAGTTTTACGTATCTCCAGAAAATCCGTTTCGTATTTATCGGCAAACTCCAGCAGTGCCGGGAAAGGTAAATCCGGGGAATAAGGCAAACTGCCCACCCCCATCATTTCGTCAAATTTGGCGCGTGTGCCGGCAATTGCATTGCCAGCTTCGGCAATACCTTGCTCCATCGGCCCCCAACCGGGACTAATGCAGCCGATCACACTGGCCGGAACAATCAATAATTTGCCAACGGCGATCAATTCGTGCGCTTCTGATTGCATGAAAATGATGACATCTTCCGGCAATCTGGTTGCGTAGCCCCATGTGAAGCCCCTGTGCCTGCCGGACTTTTCCTTATACGTGTCACCAATTGCTAACGTGTAACCCTTGCCCCAAGGGCCAAAATATTCCGCATCCAATTTGGTTGTGAATTCGCCAGAAACGGTCGCACCCTTCCACATCAGCAGAATAAAGTCCGCATACAAGCCCCAAAGCTTGACGATGGTACGAATTTCCTGCACGGTTCGTACTTCCAGCATCACATTAAACGCAGATGG
>JBKJLF010000090.1:0-2967 GCA_046597185.1 Burkholderiaceae bacterium
TGGCCTTGCAACTATGGCATGTGGGGCGCATTTCCCACAGTTGTTTTCATGATGGCGGGCAACCCGTCGCCCCGTCTGCAATTGAAGCCGCTGGTAGCCAATGCTTTGCCGAAAACCCGGATGGCAGCGCTGGCTATGCGCCCATAACGCCGCCGCGTGCGCTGGCGCTGGCAGAAATTCCCGATGTAATTGCGCAATACCGCCAGGCCGCACAGCGGGCGCACCGTGCCGGATTTGATATGGTGGAAATCCACGCTGCCAATGGTTACTTGTTGCAGCAATTTATGGCCACCAATAGCAATCTGCGGCAAGATGAGTATGGCGGCAGCCTGGAAAACCGCGCCCGCTTAACCCTGGAAGCAGTCGATGCTGCCATTGCCGAAATGAGCGCTGCCAGGGTAGGTGTGCGTATTTCACCACATTTTGTCGCGCACGGCATCGCCGACAGCGAAGCCGAACCGATGGCCATTTATTTGGCGCGCGCGTTTTCTGAGCGTGGCATTGCCTATTTGCATATTGCCGAACCCGACTGGGCTGGTGGGCCGTTGCTGACCGATGCATTCAGGCAGCAATTGCGTGCCGCCTTTACTGGCAGCATTATTTGCTGCGGCAATTACAATGCCACAGAAGGCGATGAATTAATCGCCAGCGGTCTGGCCGACGCGGTGGCCTTTGGCCGGCCTTTTATTGCCAACCCGGATTTGGTGGCACGCTTTGCCAATGGAGCCGAACTCAATAAACCCGACCGCAACACCTATTATGGGGGTGACGAAAAAGGTTATACCGACTATCCCACTTTGGCTGAAGCCAGGTGAAAAATCCGGCGTGAATCGAACGAAGATCAAGAAAAATCGACTATGATGTTTCACGCATATCAAAAAACACTCACAACTTAAGGAGTAATGCATGTTTCTCTTGAATCCCACACTGTGGAAATCAAATACCGCACCCGCACCAAGCCAAACCCCGACCTGCCCGACCGATGAGCGCACGCGCGAGATTGTGGCCAAAACCATAGCCTTTTTTGAAAAGAAAGGCTTGACGCAACTTAAAACCGATTACAACGCCGCCGTCTGGTATCAGGATTTTATTGATTTTAGCAAAGAAGAAGGCATTTTTGCTTCGATGATGACGCCCGCCGAGCAGGGCAAAGAAGGCGAAGGCGCAGTCTGGGATAGTGGCCGGGTCTGTGCTTTTGCGGAAGTATTGGGCTTTTATGGCTTGCCATATTGGTATGTGTATCAGGTTTCGGTACTGGGCATTGGCCCGATTTGGATGAGCCAAAACAAAGCCGCGCAAGCCAAGGCCAAGCAATTGCTGGATGAAGGCAATATTTTTGCCTTTGGTTTATCGGAAAAAGCACACGGGGCCGATATTTATTCGTCCGACATGATCATTTCCAAGCTGCCCGACGGCACTTACCGCGCCAATGGTAGCAAATACTACATCGGCAATGCCAATAAGGCGGCCATGGTATCCACATTCGGCAAAATGGCTGATGGTGGTGAAAACGCTGGCCAATACATCTTTTTTGCGGCAGATTCGCAACACCCGAATTACGAATTGGTCAAAAACACCGTCTACAGCCAAAGCTATGTGGCCAACTACCAGCTCAACGACTACCCCTTCACCGAAGCGGATGTGTTGCACCACGGTGACGATGCCTGGAATGCGGCCCTAAATACCGTGAATGTGGGTAAATACAACCTGGGCTGGGCCAGTATCGGCATGTGTACCCATGCGTTTTACGAATCGATTGACCATGCCGCCAACCGCCATTTGTATGGCATGACGGTGACCGACTTTCCGCACGTCAAGCAATTATTTACCGATGCCTATACCCGCCTGGTGGCGATGAAATTGTTTGCCCTGCGCGCGGCGGATTACATGAAAACCGCTTCCAGCGAAGACCGCCGTTATTTGTTGTTCAACCCAATGGTGAAAATGAAAGTCACCACCCAGGGCGAAGAAGTGATCAATGCCTTGTGGGATGTAATTGCCGCCAAGGGCTTTGAAAAGGAACCGTACTTTGCCATGGCCGCCATTGATATTCGCGCCCTGCCCAAGCTGGAAGGCACGGTGCATGTGAATATGGCCTTGATCATCAAGTTTATGGCGAATTACTTTTTCTTCCCAACTGAATACCCGGAAGTGCCAAAACGCGATGATGGCAGCAATGACAGCTTCTTGTTTAATCAGGGGCCAACCAAAGGCTTGGGCGCGATCAAGTTTCACGACTACAATATCGCCTACAACAGTATTGAGCTGCCAAATTTGACGGTATTTAAAGAGCAGATTACGCTGTTTAAAGAAATGGCGATGAAAGCCCCGCCGTCCAAAGAGCAAACCAAGGATATCGACTTTTTACTCACCGTGGGCGAAATGTTTACGCTGGTGGTGTATGGGCAGTTGATTTTGGAAAACGCCAAAATTTATGGCGTTGCGGATGAAGTGCTGGATCAGATTTTTGATTTCATGGTGCGCGATTTCTCCAAGTTTGCGCTGCAAATGTATGCCAAACCCAGCTCCAGCGCGGGGCAGATGGAACAGTGCTTGAAGATGATTAAAAAATCGGTGGTGGATGATGTGCGTTACCAAAAAGTGTGGAACGAGCATGTGTTGCCGATGCGGGATCAGTATGCGATGAATAAGTAAATAAGTAAGCAAATAAGTAAGAATGAACAGAACAGGCGGCTAGCGCTGCCCTTTACCCAAAAATAATAACTGAACAAATCAAATAAAGTAGTTTATATTGGGGGGAATGATAAAACAAAACCAAATTAAACGCGTTCTGGCACTGCCGGATTCTGTCGCAACTTTGCAGCAATTCGTTGCTGGCGGCGCTCGTAACCGATCAGCCCTTGCCGAAGCAGTGTGCGAGCACTTCGGTTTTTTTAATCCACAAGGGCGCGCCCAAACAAGTGGTTGCCTGAAGGCATTGCGGGATATGGCGCGTTCCGGGCAAGA
>JBKJLF010000299.1:0-9094 GCA_046597185.1 Burkholderiaceae bacterium
CCAGGGCGGGGCTGGTGCTGGGGCAGGATTATCCCATGCCGATTGTGCAACATGATCAGGCGCGGCAACTGACTTTGGCGCGTTATGCCGTGGTCAAGCAGCGCGCTGATGGTGCAGCATGAGAGTGCTGGCCATTTCCGGCAGCCCGCAAAACATCGCCATCATTTTGGAGCCTGTCAGCAAGCTGCACAAGTTAATTTATTTACCACTTAAATATCACTTTTCATGAAGGAGTCAACCATGTTCCTCGGCCTTCGCACCGCCATCTACCCCGCGCCGGATCTTACGGCAGCCAAACATTGGTATACCGAAGTACTGGGCGCTGAGCCTTACTTTGACCAACCGTTCTACGTCGGCTTCAACGTGGGCGGCTTTGAACTTGGCCTGCTCCCAGAAGCGCAACCGTCAACACAAGGGCCGCAGCCGCTATGGGGCGTTTCAGACATTGCCGCCGCGTTTGCGCGCCTGCTCGAACTCGGTGCCAGCGCCATCGAGCCCGTTACAGACGTGGGCGAAGGCATTAAAGTGGCGGCAGTGCAAGACCCATTTGGCAATCGACTCGGCATTATCGAAAATCCCAACTTCAACCCGCTTACCGTGCGTTAAAATCAGGCATAAATCAGCTACCAACCACAAGTAGTCACCACATGAAAATAACCGTTGAAACCATCGTCAAAGCACCCGCAGCCAAAGTCTGGCAGGCCTACATCACGCCGGAAGACATCAAGCAGTGGAATACCGCCTCGGCGGATTGGCATACCACCAAGGCCAGTGTTGATTTGCGCGTGGGTGGCGCATTTTCCTCACGCATGGAAGCCAAAGATGGCAGTTTTGGCTTTGACTTCGCTGGCACCTACACCAAAATCGAGCCAAACGAGCGCATTGAATATGCGTTTGGTGAGCGCACAGCGTTGGTTGAATTCATCACGGGCACCGATGCGGTTACAGTGCGGGTGAGCTTCGATGCGGAATCCGAATATTCGGTCGAGCAACAACGGCAGGGCTGGCAAGCCATTCTGGATAATTTTGCCAGGCACGTTGAAGCAGGTCAGAAAATCAGTTAAAAAACGACGCCGCCAGAATCATTAATTTGCTCGCCCACCATCCACAGGGCTGGCTCCAGCCGCCCTGCCCGATGATACAATACTAAAAAGGATTTGCATTACCCCACCACCATTTTTGAGAAAGTACCCGCCTGTCATGGATGACGCCCATCTCAGCAGCGCATTAAATGCCGCCAAAATCTTTGCTGCCAGCGCCAAAAAGGTGCTCAGCACCGACGACGGCGTACATATTGAAACCCTGATCTCATCGATCTCGCGGGTGGCCGGTTCCATGATGTACCGCAGCTTTGCGCTCGATGCCAGCATCAGTCCGGATATCAAGCCGGGCACGCATGTGCTGTCAGAACAAGCCAACATCTATGGCCCGCACATGATGAACATCCTGCTCATCACCCTGCAAAAGCTGGGCACCCCGCTGCATGAAGGCGATATGCATCCCGACTATGCCACTGCCAAATTCTCGCAACTGAGTTTCCAGGAAGCGAGTGAGCGGCTGGTGCCGTTTTTCCAGACCTATTGCGAAGCGGCCTCGATGTCGCACCTGGAAGCGGCCATGGCCGCCGCGATGGCCGCCGCCCTCACCATTTATGATTACCGCGACACGCTGGCGGTAGAAAAAGGAGCCAGCATTGCGGTATTTGGTTTTGTGGAAGGCACCAAAACCGCGCCCTATCCTGTTTCAGTACCGCTTTCCACTTCGATACCGATTTTACCGACACCAGTGCAGAATGAACCTGCCAAAAAACGCTGGTATCAGTTTTGGTGATTTAATTAACTCCCGAATTTATTTATCTCCAGAAAGACTGCCATGACTGATTTTGCCACCACCCGCACCGAACGCGACACCTTTGGCCCGATTGAGGTACCCAGCCAGCAACTGTGGGGCGCGCAAACCCAGCGCTCACTTGAATTTTTCGCCATTTCCAGCGAGCGCATGCCGCCCGAACTGATTGCCGCGCTGGCGCTCACCAAGCGCGCCTGTGCCAAAGTGAATGGCGATTTGGGTTTGCTGGCACCAGAAAAAACCCGCGCCATCTTGCAGGCAGCAGACGAAGTGCTGGCCAAACAGCACGAAAGCGAATTTCCACTCTCGGTCTGGCAAACCGGTTCCGGCACCCAAAGCAATATGAATATGAATGAAGTGCTGGCCAACCGCGCTTCTGAACTAATGGGCGGCAGCCGTGGCGCTGCGCGCCTGGTACACCCGAATGATGATATCAATCTGGGCCAATCTTCCAACGACATATTCCCCACCGCCATGCATGTGGCAGCCGCCTTGGGCGTCGCGCACGCCTTGCTACCAGCGCTCGCGAGTTTGCACAACTGTCTGGCGCAAAAAAGCGAAGAATTTGCCGGAATTGTGAAAATTGGCCGCACCCACTTGCAAGACGCCACCCCGCTCACCCTGGGGCAGGAATTTTCCGGCTATGTGGCGCAACTGGCTTACGCGCAAAGCATTATCAATAGCAACCTGGCCGCGCTATGCGAACTGGCCGCAGGCGGCACGGCGGTGGGCACCGGTTTGAATGCCCACCCCGAATTTGGCCAGCGCGTGGCTGCAGAATTGGCCGAGCGCACCGATTTACCTTTTGCCAGCGCCCCCAACAAATTCGCCGCCCTGGCCGGGCACGATGTGCTGGTGGCCGCACACGGCAACCTGAAAACCCTGGCCGCCGCACTGATGAAAATCGCCAATGACGTGCGCTGGCTGGCTTCCGGCCCACGCTCGGGCCTGGGCGAAATTACAATCCCGGAAAACGAACCGGGCAGCTCGATCATGCCAGGCAAAGTCAACCCGACCCAATGCGAAGCCTTAACCATGCTGTGCTGCCAGGTGCTTGGCAATGATGTGGCGATTAATTTTGGCGGTGCTTCCGGCAATTTTGAATTGAATGTGTACAAACCGCTGATCATTCACAACTTCCTGCAAAGCGTGCGCCTGCTGGCCGACGGCATGGCCAGTTTTGAGCGCCACTGCGTGCAAGGCATTAACGCAAATGAAGCGCGCATTGCCGATTTAATGCAGCGCTCGCTGATGCTGGTAACCGCGCTGGCACCGCATATTGGCTACGACAAAGCCGCCAAAATTGCCAAACAGGCGCATCACGAAGGCGGCACACTGAAACAAACGGCGTTGGCGCTTGGCTATGTGACCGACCAACAATTTGAGCAATGGGTGCAACCGCTGGCCATGACCCGGCCGGGTCTGTGATTACCCCATCAATCACGGGCAGGGGCCGTAGCGCCCTGCCCACCTGCTTTACAATTTTTTCAGATACTCCAACAACGCTGTCTTTTCGGCAGCGCTAAAACTGGTGCCAAATTCGTGGCCGCAGCGACTATTCCCCGAATCGCGTTGGCTACAATCGGTGGTTTTCAAAACAAATTTAAACTTGGTTTGACTCGTCGCCAAACCGACGTTTTTAATATCATACGCCGGGCCAACCTTGAATTGCGCCTGACGCTCGGCAGCGGGTTTTAACAGCTCAGCCAAACTCGCAACCGAACCATTATGCAAATACGGTGCGGCAGCCCATATCCCTTGCATTACGCGCGCTTCATACGGATAATCGCCAGTCGTGGCTGCTGCGGGCGTGGCCAAGGTTTCCTTGAGATCATCAATCGAACCAAAGCGGGTGGCTTTGCTCTCGAAATCCCCTTCAATTTTGGCCTTCTCACCTTTCAATTTAGCCAGAAACGACTCTGTCTTGCTCACCACGGTTTGCTCCACGCTGTTTGCCGGCAGTGGCACGTAATGCTGGAGAATCGAGCCTACCACCGCCGTACCCAACAGCGAAGTGGCTTTATCCACCGCTTTCAACGGCTCACCGCCTGGATAAATTACGGCACCTTCCAGCACACCGGTTTTTACGGTGGATGCCAATAGTTTGACTTCTCTGGAATCGGTGCCCACGTCCAATATCGGCGTGGCCCAGGATTCACGGAACACCGAGCGGAATTGTCCCTTGGTGATGCCATGACAGTCGTTACAACTCTTGTCACCTTGCGCCGGGTCTTTTTTGTTGAATACCGTTTCACCTTGCGCTGCCAGTACCGGATTTAACTTCCACGGCCACTTCGGTGGGCCAAGTTTGTCAATCAAATCTTCCAGCTTGTTCAAACCTGAAAAATTGCCTGAATTATTGCTCGTGTAATCAATTTTCAGCAATCTCGACGCATCTTTCACCGGATGAAAGGTAGCAAACACGCCAATGACTTCGCCCAAATTGCGCGAGAGCCCAAAAAAATCATTCCCGTTCGGCGAGAAACCGGGCCATTGGGTAAAGTCTTGAACCGGTGCATTCCAAAGAAACGGGTAGCGCACGGGCGCATCGGCCAGCTTGATGTTTTCTTGGATGATGTAAGTCGGCGGTGGCCCAATATCCAGGCCCGACAAGCGGTTAAAAATCATCGACACCGCATCCAGCCGCGCCGGCCCCCATGGATTATCCACCGGCAAGGAGCCAGTTACAATGGTGTGGTAAGGTAAATACCAGGCCGCCACATCGGCACGCAGTTTATCCTGATCCGCCTGCGAACTGGTATCACCCAGCACCGCTTTTGCGAAGTTGGCAAACGCTTTCGGGTTGGTGAGTACGGTGTTGACTGCCGTATCAAGGCCGCTCATAAAGCTCTGGAAGTCACTGATGGCCGGGCCACCATCAATGCGATATTCTTTTCCCGCCACTTTGATTTGGCGCGTGTGGCAAGCCGCGCAAGTCATGCCCATATCCAGGCCACCATTGGCATTGGAAACCGTAAACCCGACCGGCAAACCCGGCACCGGGCTTTGCGGATTGGGCAAATACCCGTAGCGTTGCAGGCTATCGGCCATAAACGGTTTGCCGTTGGGTTGCTTTAAGGCCATGGCCCAGTTTAGCGGGATCATTTGCGAACCCTGATCCTGGCTGTAATACTGGTTGCGCGTGGTATTGGTCCACTTTCCGCCCTGATCCGTCATGATGACGGGACTTGCCGCCACCGTCGGCAAGGCCATCAGCGCAAATACGTTGGCGACCAAGCATTTCATCTTCGATGCACTTTTCATTTTATTCGCTCTCCATTTCCTTGAACCACACAAAGGTTTATTGAACAAGTTTCAACGCGTGGCCATTCCCGCATGGCGCATTTAATGTTACGCGAATCGATTATCCAAATAATTAAATGCCCTCAACCAGGGTAAGCGCCAGGTAACAAACAGGCTAATTTACAACAGTTCACATTGCCGGGCAGAAAAAATTCACATTCAATGGCAATCGTTTTCAATAAATGGCGTAGCGCAGCGCTTTATTGGCAAAGCCCTCTCTTGGTGATTCCCCCTTCTCCACCATGTTAAAATCAAATTACCAGTATGCACGCCAACTGCGCACCCGCGCCACCCTTTCGATAATCGGCGACAAAGTGCTGCTCCCATTGCTTGAGAGCATTGTTGGCATGGTTGGCAATGGCCGGGCTTGGGCTGTCGGCAGCCCATGCTCTGTGCAGGGTAAACATCTGGCAGAGCCAAAGGGCGCAAAGTGGTTTCATAAATACGATCAGGCGACGGGAAATTCAAATTATAAGCGATGTGATCAGTGCTATCTTGCAATTAATTTCAGATGAATCGGCGCTCTTCGGATTGCCACTTGCATGAAAATATCTTATTGCGTTCTAAAAACGACAAAATGCTCAATCCGCAATGGCGAGCGCATGAATCTGTCACCTGAGGCTTGCTATAATAGCGCGATTCTGAAATTCATTTCTTATCCCTATCCGTTTCCCTATCCCGCTTTTTAAAGGCGCTTTTTAAAGATGGCTTCACGAGGGCAGCATGCAATTTGATTTATTTGAATATAACCGCGATACCGGCATGCGCCATGATGTGCTCACGGCGCTGGAACAGTTTGACACCTGCACAGCGCGCGAGGCCCTTTCTACCTTGGAGGCAAGTTTCCCACAGGATGCCACCCTGCCGGACATGCTTGGCCTGATCGCCGTGCTGGAGCAAAGCGATAGCCAACCCTTCCCCAACCACGCGGCAGCGGCCACTATGCGCGTGTGCTTAAGCCAGATCGAGCCTATCGCCCTTTACATGTTTGAGCCAACCCACGGGCGCAAATGGCTGAACCAATTATGGCGCGAAGCGGCCTTGCGTGCGGCGGCCTTACCCTTTTTGGCCAAAGAGAGCGAAAACCATGCCGCGCCACTGTATTTATGCGCCGGGGATTGGGCCAGCGCAGAAAGCACCGTGGCAGCCATTGCATCGTGGCGGCGCATTCCCGCACCGCTGGGTTGGATGGCAGAAGCCAAATACCACCAATTGGGGCTGGAAGCAGTCTGGCCCCTGCTTTGTGAATTAGCCTTTATTGCACCTGGCCGTTTTGGTGATTGTGTGACGCGGCTGGCTGACCCCACCCTCAGCGCTTTGCTGAAAAAGTTTTATGCCGAGTTTGAAGGCCGTGGCGATGATAGCGATTTATGCTGGTTTCCGGCTTGGTTGCTGATTGAAAATGGCACGCTGGCAGCGCACTTGCAGGATCTGCAACCCGCGCGTGACGGCGCGCCCGAGCAGGCAGCGCTCACGCTGCGCGAGCTGTTGGGGCTGGAGCGGCGCGGTCAACATCAGGCCATCGTCGAGCGTCGCCGTCGCTTGCAGGGCTTACAGCCTGATTTGTATGCGGCTTATATGAAGACACGCTGAGGAAGACACGCTGAGGAAGACACGCTGAGCGCCGACGCTAACAATCAAACCATGTTGGCCTTAAAGTGGGCTTAGCCTTTGAAAGTAAAACACGCCGGCACCCAATTCTGGCGGTGACTGATAAGTGAGCTGTTCACCGCGCTGGCATGCCACCGGATAGGCGAAACCCGGCCCGTCATACACAAAGGTATGGAATTCGCCATTCTCACCGCAGGCATCCACCCCTTTCGGCAAGTCGGCCAAAAAAGCGGCATCAAATTCGCGACCGCAAAATTCCTGTCCCAGAAAGCGGCCATTCACGCACACCACAATGGCCTTGAATCCGGCCTGTAAAAATTCATCCACCAGGCTTTGGCGCGCTTGCTGCCAGAGCGGCAATACCGCTTCCAGGCTGGCGGCGGCGCAAACTTTTTCTTCCCAGTCACGATGAGCTTGCAAATCGATGTCACCAAACACGGCAAAGCGGATGCCATTGGCGTGGGCGCTTTGCAAGGTGGCGATAAATTGCGCTTCGTAGGTTTGCCAGGTGGTTTGATAGAAGGTCAGCGGCAAACCCAGGCTTGCCGCTTGCGCCTGCATCAGCGCGGCGGGTACGCCATGCGAGCGCGACCAAACGCTGGCTTCATCCATGGCGGTAATGAGTAGCGCCACGGCCATGCCGTTTTGGCGCGCGCGCTGCAAGGCGAGGCAAGAATCTTTGCCGCCGCTCCAGGAAATGAGGGTGTTGGGGGTCATGTCAAATTACTCCGAATAAATATCAAGGGTTGAGTCGTGACGCAAAGTGATTGCCTCACCGTTTTATCGATATGCCAATGGCGTCATTATCGACCTGCAAAGCGCCCAGGTTTTAAGGAATGTCGCCCGCCATCCCACTCGCGTTTCATCCGCGCCAAAAACCCGGCCTCGGCCCGTGCACCATGTTCATTCAAGGTGGCCTCCATGGCATCGGCAATGCGCTCAAGCACTTGCTCCGCCGACTTAACGCCGCACAGCTTGCCAAATTCCAGCATGTCCTGGTGTGACGGGTAGTCACGACTACGATGCATTTTAAGTGCCATGCTGCGGTCTGCCATCACCAACCCGTTGCGACCTGCCAGATCATAGGCACTGGTGGTCACCACATCGTAGAGTGGTGCCAGCCTTGGCCCGCTGGCGTCTACCGGGTGGCCATACAGCAATCCAAAGTTTTTCAGATGGGCATCACCATTACGCACCATCACCGACAAGGCAAGATATTCAAACAGGCGATGCAAACTCGTGGCGCGCTGTTCTGCGCCGCAATAAATGGTAATGGCCTTGGCCACCGCTTCGTAGCTGCCCTGATATTTTTGATCCCGGGTGCCAGTCCGGTTCATCAACACGGCCATGTCTTCAAAGCCGATTTGCTGCTCACCTTCCAAATCAAAGCGCGCCATCACAAACAAAGCGCCGAACGGGCATCGCGGCTTAAAAAACCGGACTCGCCCTGTGGTGTTGACACCAGAAATTGTTTAATCTTCATCAAACAAATCGCCAATTTGGTCAAAATCGATGTGGCGATCCGTAATCATACGCCCCAAAGCGCGGCGCTCGGCACGGAAAGCGCGGCCTAATTCTTCGAGGGAAAAATAGCCGAGTGTATTTTTGTCTGTCATGGCGAACATTTTATCGTTTAATAGGGATAAATGTACGCTAAGACGAACAAATGGGCAAGTAGAACGGTAGCTGTTTTTTGATTTCCACCAGGAATCGCCAAAACACGATTCCGCCAGCGCAATTGGCCGATATTTGCGGTTACAATTATCCCAAAGTAGGAAAATTTTCGCACCCCCCTGTCGCGCCACACTGATCAAAGGCTAACCATGAGCAAACTCGTTTGGCTACATTTGTCCGATATTCACTTCCTGCCAAATAATGAATGGCAAGATAGCACCGCACGCGATGACTTGCTCAAATTTCTGGCAAAGCAATTGCACCAACACGATTTAACGGTGGATTTGATCTTTTGAACTGGTGATATTGCTTTTGGCGAATTGCGTGGACAAAACCTTGGCCGTGCAATATGAAATGGCGCGTGAATTTTTTGGCCAGGTGTTGGATGTGTGTAAATGCGACATTTCGCGCTTGTTTGTGGTGCCGGGTAATCATGATATTGCTCGTGGTTGTATCACCGAGGCCGGCAAAGACGCTTGGCAGCGATGGGGTTCGGATAATCCTAAATTCCTGTGTTAACCCGTCGCCAAAGCTGGCGGCGAGGTCGTTTTTTTGGGATTTTCGGTGCTCACGGCAAGGATTTTTTCGACGAACTAACCCACCAATGCCTTCCACCTCTGCGCTGATGGCAACTGAGGCGCAGTTGCCAGAACATGCT
>JBKJLF010000407.1:0-4417 GCA_046597185.1 Burkholderiaceae bacterium
TTGTTGCTTTTACCCCTGCTGTCTGGCAGACCCGCAAAAACGCTACCCACCTGTTCGATCAGGGTGGCGGCGCTAAACGCGGGATATTGGACGGATTGGCTAATGGCAACGACTCCAGAAGTGTTAAAAATTACCTCATGGCAAGTTAACAGGTTTCGCAAAAGTTTACAAGCTTTATTTGTACATATTTTGGTGCTGTTGAAGGCAGTGTGGTAATGGAAATACACTGTTGCTTTTAAGGTATTTTTTAAATTGAGAATTGCTGTCCATTACCAGTACACCAGGAATGGGCAGTTGTTTCGTGATACATTTACCTTACCTGAAATAAAAAAACAAGCGCTTGAGCCTGGCGTTTTTTGCTTAATCAAAAACAATTTGCAATAGTTTGCAATAGTTTGACGCCAGCCCTGCTCCCCAAAACCTGGCGCAACAACGCTTAACTGTCGCTGGAACAGAACACTATCGTCAATCCCCCCGGAATTTGTCCGACCAAAGCTCGTAGCGCGCCACAATAATGATGAAAGCCACCCGTTTCTGTTTTAGAATAGGCTGCGTTGGCCCAACCAAGAGCCGCAGCACAGACTCGAATGCGTCAAACGACGATCTCACCATACCAGTTAAACAGGGCCACCATGAAACCCGATTTTTGGCGCGGCAAGCGCGTTTTTTTAACCGGTCACACCGGCTTTAAAGGCAGTTGGCTCAGCCTTTGGCTACAACAACTGGGCGCACACGTCACCGGCTATGCCTTGACCGCACCAAGCCAACCCAACCTGTTTGAAGTCGCCAGCGTGGGCACGAATATGGTGTCGCTGATCGGCGATATTCGCGATGGCGCACTGGTCACGCAAGCGATGCAGCAAGCAGCACCCGAAATTGTGATCCACATGGCCGCACAAGCGCTGGTGCGCCATTCCTACGCGCAACCGGTTGAAACCTATGGCGTGAATGTGATGGGGCTGATCAACCTGTTTGAGGCGGTGCGCGCCACCCCCGGCGTCAAGGCGGTGGTAAATGTTACCAGCGACAAATGCTATGAAAACCGCGAATGGGTATGGGGCTACCGCGAAAACGAAGCCTTCGGCGGTTACGACCCCTACAGCAACAGCAAGGCTTGTGCCGAACTGGTTACCAGCGCCTACCGCAGCTCGTTTTTCAACCCGGAAAAATATCTCCAACACGGCGTGGCGCTGGCCTCGGCTCGGGCCGGCAATGTGATCGGTGGCGGCGACTGGGCGCAAGACCGCCTGATCCCGGATATGATGCGCGCCATCACGCAAGGCCAAGCGGTCATGATCCGCAACCCCGACGCAATCCGCCCCTGGCAACATGTGCTGGAGCCGCTCTCGGGCTACCTGACCCTGGCCGAACACCTGTACAGCCAAGGCTGCGCTTACGCCGAAGGGTTTAACTTCGGCCCGGCTGATTCGGACGCGCGCCCGGTGGAATGGATTATCGAGCGCCTGTGCCAACAATGGGGAAGAGGTGCCTCGTGGCAGCGTGACGGCGCACCCCAACCGCATGAAGCCGCCTGGCTCAAACTTGATTGCTCCAAAGCGCGCTCGCGCCTGGGCTGGCAACCACGCTGGAGCCTGGCCCATACCATCGAAATGATCGCAGCCTGGCATCAGGCCCACATCCGGGGCGACGATATGCGTGCCACCACGCTGGCACAAATCGACGCCTGGCAAACCACCCCCTTCACCCATTTTTAGCTAAGGTCGGCAACATGAGCGAACAGCCATCCAAAGAACAATTGCGCGAACAAATCCTCGCCCTGGTAGCCCAATACGGCGCGCTGGCAAGCGCACCCAGGCCTTTTGAACCGGGGGTAACCGTGGTGCCGCCTGCTGGCAAGGTGGTGGGCGCGCCGGAAATGGGCCTGATGGTAGAAGCCTCGCTCGACGCATGGCTCACCACCGGGCGCTTTAACGATCAGTTTGAAGCCAAACTGGCCAAATTTATCGGCGTCAAGCACCTCATTACGGTCAATTCCGGTTCGTCGGCCAATCTGGTGGCGTTTTCCACCCTCACCTCGCCCAAGCTGGGCGCGCGCGCCATTGTGCCGGGCGATGAGGTGATCGGCGTGGCGGCGGGCTTTCCCACCACCGTTAACCCGATCCTGCAATTTGGCGCGGTGCCAGTGTTTGTGGACGTGGAACTGGGCACCTACAATATCGATGCGAGCCAGATCGAGGCGGCCATTTCCAGTAAAACCCGTGCCATTATGCTGGCCCACACACTGGGCAACCCGTACAACCTGGATGTGATTGTGGCGCTGTGCAAGAAACACAATTTATGGCTGATTGAAGACTGCTGCGACGCGCTCGGTTCGACCTACAAGGGCCAGATGGTGGGCACGTTTGGCGATATCGGCACGATGAGTTTTTATCCGGCGCATCACATTACCATGGGCGAAGGCGGTGCGGTATTTACCAACAACGCCGAACTCAAAGCGATTGCCGAATCGTTTCGCGACTGGGGCCGCGACTGCTATTGCGCGCCAGGTAAGGATAACACCTGCGGCAAACGCTTTTGCTGGAAACTGGGCACGCTGCCCGAGGGTTATGATCACAAATACACTTATTCCCACCTCGGCTACAATCTGAAAATCACCGATATGCAAGCGGCCTGCGGTTTGGCCCAGCTTGAACGCGCAGCCGGCTTTGTGCAGGCACGCAAGGATAACTTCGCCTGGTTGACACAACGCCTGCAAAGCTGCGCCGAGTTTTTGATCTTGCCGGAGGCAACCGCCGGGTCAGACCCTTCCTGGTTCGGTTTTCCGCTCACCTTAAAGCCGGAGGCCAACATCCGCCGGGTTGATTTACTGACTTATCTGGATCAACATAAAATCGGCACGCGATTGCTATTCGCCGGCAACCTGACGCGCCAACCGTATATGACGGGGCGCAATTTCCGCGTCTCGGGTGAACTGACCAACACCGACCGGGTGATGAATGATACCTTCTGGATCGGCGTTTTTCCCGGCTTAACGCCCGAGATGCTCGAATTTGCCGCCAGCAAGATCGAAACCTATCTGGGCGTGAACTTCTGATGCCTGCGGGGGGCAGTGCCAGCCCCCCCATGGATTTATGCCCACGTTTTCCACGGCGCATTGCCACGTTGCCACAGCTCTTCGAGGTAAAATTTGTCACGCAAGGTATCCATCGGCTGCCAAAACCCGTCATGCAGGAATGCATCCATCTGCCCGTCTTGCGCCAGACCTTCCATCGGCCCTTTTTCCCATAACGTGCTGTCATCCGGAATATAGTCAATCACTTTGGGCGAGAGCACGAAAAACCCACCATTGATCCAGTTACCATCGCCCTGTGGCTTTTCGCAAAAACGCACAATCCGCTGACCATCCAGCTCTACCGCGCCGAAACGTCCGGGCGGTTGCACCCCGGTCATGGTGCCTAACTTGCCATGTTGTTGATGAAAGGCGATGGACGCGCTGATATCGACATTACTCAGCCCGTCGCCATAGGTGAGGCAAAAGGCGGCGTCATCTTCAATGAATTTGCGCACCCGCTTGAGCCGCCCGCCGGTTTGGGTGTCGTCACCGGTATCCACCAGGGTGACACGCCACGGTTCGGCATGGTGGGAATGAACTTCCATTTGATTGGATTTCATATCGAAGGTGACATCGGAGGTATGCAGGAAATAATTGGCAAAAAATTCCTTGATAATATACCCCTTGTAACCACAGCAAATAACAAAATCGTTAATGCCATGCACGGAGTAAGTTTTCAGGATATGCCAAAGAATCGGCTTTCCGCCAATTTCCACCATCGGTTTTGGTTTAATGGTGGTTTCTTCACTGAGCCTTGTCCCCAGACCACCTGCAAGAATGACTGCTTTCATGAGCGTCCTTTGAAAAATTGTTCACATTCCGTTTGGCCTTGCCATGCGCTTTGATGCCCGCCCCCCACACGACCCCATCCAATACCTTGGTTCAGCAATGATTATAGTCCGCGCACTGCCATATCGCTACAAATGCGCTTCGGTGTTAAATAAAATCGTGCTCGATTGACGTATTCCGGTGCGACCTTTTTCAGCAACCAACTAAACCAGGCCAGATAAATCGATGTAATTTCGCCAATCTGTCTGACGCTACAATGGTTATGTGCGGCGAAAGCCCTCCATTCTGCATACCTCATCCGTTTTAAATCTTCGGCATCGACCTTATTTTCACGATTACCGTGAAAGTCCACACCGATGCCAATAATTGTAAATATTCGGTGAACCCGTAGCTCGATTGCCCCCACAACAGTTATTAGCAACGGCTACCGCCCCAGCGCAGCGCGGAAATTCTGGCGTAGCGGATAAAGCCAGATGTCTTTGATGGGGATGATTTGCTTATGGGTTGGGCACTTCTTGCCGCGTCCAGCGGTTTTGCCAACATTGACCCAGTTGG
>JBKJLF010000556.1:0-10972 GCA_046597185.1 Burkholderiaceae bacterium
ACGCCGTGCACGGTTCCGACGCGGCTGAAACCGCTGCCGTTGAAGTCGCCTATTTCTTCCCGGCATTGAACGTGTATTCACGTTAATTTGGTGTTGCTGCGATTTTAACCAAGTACCCAAGTAAGTACCAAGCCTGCCCGGCCCATGAATCATCAGGCCGGGTAGCGATTTGTAAAAGGCTGTAAATGACTGCTGCACTGATCAATTTGCTCGATTTAGACCCCAACCAATTGCTCGCCTATTGCGCCGAGCTTGGTGAAAAGCCTTTTCGCGCCAAGCAATTGCAGCGCTGGATACATCAATATGGTGCCAGTCAATTCGACAGCATGACCGATTTGGCCAAATCACTGCGCGAAAAACTGGCCACACGTGCTGAAATTGTCGCCCCCAAAGCCATTTCTGACCATACTTCGACCGACGGCACGCGTAAGTGGCTGGTCGATGTCGGGCAAGGCAATGCGGTTGAAACCGTCTTTATTCCCGAAGAAAATCGTGGCACGCTGTGTATTTCGACCCAGGCAGGTTGCGCCGTGAATTGCCGTTTTTGCTCGACCGGCAAGCAAGGCTTTAACCGCAACTTGACGGTGGCTGAAATTATCGGTCAATTGTGGATGGCAGAATTTGCCCTGCGCCAAACTTTCGGCGTGGAACCCGGCCCCAAAGGCGAGCGTCAAATTACCAATGTGGTGATGATGGGTATGGGCGAGCCATTGCTCAATTTTGAGCCGACGGTCACTGCGTTGAAACTCATGTTGGACGATAACGCCTATGGCTTGTCGCGCCGTCGCGTTACTTTATCCACCTCCGGCGTGGTGCCGATGATCGACAAACTGGCGCAAGAATGCCCGGTGGCCCTGGCCGTTTCCCTGCACGCACCCAACGACGCCTTGCGCGACAGTTTGGTGCCACTGAACAAAAAATATCCCTTGCAAGAACTGATGGCCGCCTGCAAGCGTTACCTCGATTATGCGCCGCGCGATTTCATCACCTTTGAATATTGCATGCTCGACGGCGTCAATGACACGGACCAACATGCGCAGCAATTGCTGGAACTGGTTAAACATGTGCCTTGCAAATTTAATTTAATTCCCTTTAATCCCTTCCCGGAATCGGGCTTGCTACGCTCCAAAAATCCCCGTATCAAGGCTTTTTCCAGTATCTTGCTGGAAGCGGGCGTGGTTACCACCATTCGCAAAACCCGGGGCGATGATATCGACGCCGCGTGTGGGCAATTGGCCGGTGAAGTACAAGACCGCACCAAAGTGCAACAGCGGATGGAAAAAATGGACGAGTATCAACAAAAATTCGGTAAGAATTTCGGTCGTATTGTGGAGATTCCCTCATGAAGTTAACAATTTATAAGCAACGCTGGTTCACGGGTGGCCTCGGCTTGATGTTTGCCGCCGCCGTGCTATGCGCGAGTGGTTGCAGTTCAACCACGGCGCGCCGTTCGGACTCATCTGAATTGCCAACCAGTTCCGATCAAACCCAGGCGCAAAAACGCGCTTTGATTCGTTTGCAATTGGCGGTCGGTTATTTTGAACAGCGCAATTTTGACGTGGCGCTGGACGAAGTCAAACAAGCGTTGCAATTGTCGCCCGATTTGGCCGATGCCTATGGTGTGCGCGCCTTGATTTATATGGAAATGGGCGAAACCAAATTGGCCGAGGATAATTTTGCCAAGGGCTTGAAGGCGGCACCGAATAATCCTGATTTGCAAAGTAATTATGGCTGGTATTTGTGCAAGTCCGGACGGATAGAGGAGGCAATTGTTCAATTTGAAGCTGCATTGAGTAATCGTAGTTACAATTCCCCGGCCAAGGCCTTGAATAATGCGGGCACTTGTAGCCTGCAGTTGAAGAAAACGCGTGAGGCAGAGCAATATTTCTTGAGTGCATTCAAGGTGGAGCCGGCCAATCCGACCAGTAATTTGAATTTGGCGAAGTTTTATTTTTCTGAGCGCAAAGATATGGAGCGCGCCGAGTTTTATATTTCACGCGTGATCAAATCCACCCAGGGTGAGCAATTACCAGCCGACGTATTATGGTTGGCAACACGGATTTATCACAAAATCGGTGATATTTCTTTAGAAACCAGTACCGGAACCCAGTTGCGCCGTTATCATGCGTCGTCGCCGGAATATGCGGCGTATCAACGTGGGGCGTTTAATGAGTGAAGCGGTATTGGATGGTGAAGCGCGCGGCGCACGCAATTTTACTGGCACGCCGGGTGCCCAATTGGCGGCTGCACGTACCGCTTTGGGTTGGAGCGTGGAGCAAGTTGCCGAGCAACTGAAATTAGCTCCGCGTCAGGTGCAAGCGCTGGAAGCTTGCGACTATAAAGCCTTGCCGGGTTTGGCCACGGTACGCGGGTTTGTGCGCGCCTATGCCAAATTGGTCAAGCTCGATGCCGCTGTGTTGGTGGCGATGATCGGTGATCAGGATGTGCCCGTTTCCACCTTGCCGCCAGTACGGCGCGATTTGGCGATGCCATTTTCCGAGGTGCGTCTGCCATCGATGCGGCGGCGTGGTTTGGCGGCGGTAAATTGGTGGATTTTGGGTGCCGTGTTATTGGTGGTGGTGGTCGGTTTGGCTGCCAAAATGGGTTGGCTCAAACCGTTGCCTGCCGATTTATTGAAGCGTGCGCCGTCTGCTTCAGCTTCGGCCAGCGCGGTTTCCAGTGCTGTTTCCAGTTCGGTCACCAGCGCAGCCGCTAGTGCAGAAAATACCGCTGTCTTGGCTTCGCCTGCGCCCAATCCAACCCCAACATCGCTGCCGGTGACCCCTGTAGCGAATGCTGCCACACCGACGCCAACACCATTGGTAGCCACTCCCGCTGTCGGTATTGCCGCTACTGCCACTGCAAACCCCGTAGCCAATGTGGGCAATAGTCTGGTACTCAAATTTCGCCAGAAATGCTGGGTGAGAGTGAAAAGAGTGAATGGCGAGATCAGGTTGGACCGCGAGATGAATGCGGGTGAAACAGCAACCATTTTGATCACTGATCCGGTGCGTTTGGAGTTGGGTAATAATTCAGGCGTGGAAGCGACCTTGCGTGGTACGCCGCTGAATGTAAAAAATGACCGGACCAATATCACCCGTATGACTATAGAGTAACGAGAACATGACTAGCCTGGATAACTCAAATCAAATGATACCTTCCGGTTTCATGCCGCGTCGCAGCACACGCACGGCGCAAATACGCTATGGCAAGCGCGTGGTGGAAGTCGGCAGCGGCGCACCGGTGGTGGTGCAATCGATGACCAATACCGATACCGCCGATGTCATCGGCACCGCCATCCAGATCAAGGAATTGGCGCGCGCCGGTTCTGAAATCGTGCGCCTGACGGTGAATAATCCGGCCGCCGCCGCGGCTGTGCCCGCCATCCGCGAGCAACTCGACCGCATGGAAATCGATGTGCCCCTGGTAGGCGACTTCCATTACAACGGCCATACCCTGCTAACCGATTTCCCGGAGTGCGCCAAGGCCTTGTCGAAATATCGCATCAACCCCGGCAATGTCGGCCAAGGTGCCAAGCGCGATACCCAATTTGCGCAGATGATCGAAATTGCCTGCCGCTACGACAAACCCGTGCGCATCGGCGTGAACTGGGGCAGCCTGGATCAAGCGTTATTGGCGCGCATCATGGATCAAAACGCCGCGCGCAGCGAACCTTGGTCAGCCCAGGCGGTGATGTATGAAGCCTTGGTCACCTCGGCGATTGAAAACGCGCGCCGCGCCGAAGAATTGGGTTTGGGTGGCGATAAAATCATTTTGTCGTGTAAAGTTTCTGGTGTGCAAGATTTGATCGCGGTGTATCGCGAACTGGCGCGCCGTTGCGACTACCCCTTGCATTTGGGCTTGACCGAAGCGGGCATGGGTAGCAAGGGCATTGTCGCTTCCACGGCGGCACTCTCGGTGCTGTTGCAGGAAGGCATAGGCGATACCATTCGCATCTCGCTAACGCCCGAACCCGGTGGCGACCGCACCCGCGAAGTGATCGTGGCGCAAGAAATTTTACAAACCATGGGTTTGCGTAAATTCACCCCGATGGTGATCGCCTGTCCCGGTTGTGGCCGCACCACCTCAACCGTGTTCCAGGAATTGGCCGATGATATTCAAAGCTATTTGCGCCAGCAAATGCCGGAGTGGAAAAAACTCTACCCCGGCGTGGAAGCGATGAATGTGGCGGTGATGGGTTGTATCGTCAACGGCCCCGGTGAATCCAAGCATGCCAATATTGGCATCAGCTTGCCGGGCACAGGCGAACAACCGGCCGCCCCGGTATTTATTGATGGCGAAAAACGCCTGACCTTGCGTGGCGAAAACATAGCCCGGGAATTTCAGGCCATTGTGCAGGATTACGTGGTGGTCAATTATGGCCAACGCAAGATTGCCTAACCAACCGTTATACTTTAAGGATTTGACGAATGATGTCAGATAGCAAAAAACCGAAGAAGATTAATGCCATCAAGGGCATGAATGATATTTTACCGGGCGATGCCGCGCTGTGGGAATTATTTCAAGCCACCGTGGAAACCATTTTCAAAAGCTATGGTTTCCAGCAATTGCGCACGCCGATTCTGGAAGAAACTAGCTTGTTTGTGCGCGCCATTGGTGCCGTCACCGATGTGGTAGAAAAAGAAATGTATTCTTTTACCGACGCCATGAATGGCGACCAGCTTTGCTTGCGCCCGGAAGGCACCGCCGGTGCGGTGCGTGCCGTCATCGAACACAATTTGGTGTATGACGGCCCCAAACGGCTCTGGTATTTTGGCCCGATGTTCCGCCACGAAAAGCCTCAGCGTGGTCGCTACCGCCAGTTTTACCAGTTTGGTGCCGAAGCCATGGGTTTTTCCGGCCCGGATGTGGATGCCGAATTAATTATGATGTGCCGCCGCCTGTGGGACGACCTGGGTTTGGAGAATATCCGGCTCGAACTCAATTCCATTGGCGATGCCGATGAGCGCGCACGCCACCGTGCCGATTTGATTACCTATTTTGAAGCGCATGCCGATCAACTCGACGCCGAAGCCCAGCGCCGTTTGCATAGCAATCCTTTGCGCATTCTTGATACCAAAAATCCAATGATGCAAACCTTGGTGAACAATGCGCCGAAATTGCTGGATTATTTAGGTGAACAATCCTTGGCCCACTTTGACGGTGTGCAAGCGATACTGAGGCATAATAACGTACCTTACACCATCAATCCGCGTCTGGTGCGGGGGTTGGATTACTACAACCGCACCGTGTTTGAGTGGGTCACCGACCAACTCGGTTCCCAGGGCACGGTGTGTGCAGGTGGGCGTTACGATACCCTGGTAGAAACCTTTGGCGGTAAACCCACGCCGGGTTGTGGTTTTGCCATGGGCTCGGAACGGCTGTTGGAGTTGATGAAAGAAGCGGGTAAGGACTTCCAGCTGGCGCAATGTGATGTGTATATGGTGCATCAGGGGGCGGCGGCGCAACTGGAAGCGTTTGTCCAGGCCGAGCGAATTCGTGATGCAGGCATGGATGTTGTGTTACATTGCGCAAGCGCGACCGGTTTGGGTAATTTAAAAGCGCAAATGAAGCGCGCCGATGCCAGCGGCGCACATTACGCCATCATATTGGGCGAAGATGAAATGGCAAGGCAACAGGCAACAGTCAAGGCATTGCGCGCAGAAGATGAAGAACATCAACAAGCGCAAGTGGCCTTGGATGAAGTAGTGACGTATTTGGTGGATCAAATTTTCGGCCAAGCCGAAGAAGATCGTGATATTTAAATTTTTTTGGTTGGCGTGAATCATGGCATACGATTTGGAAGAGCAGGAACAAATAGATCAACTCAAGGCATTTTGGAACCAATACGGCAATATACTGACCTGGGCCTTGACCATCGTTTTGGCAGCGTATGCAGCCTGGAATGGCTGGAACTATATGCAGCGCAACAAGTCGCAAGAAGCGTCGAAGTTGTATGAAGAAGTGCAAAAAATGGCGGAAACCAAAGATGCGCCCAAGATGTTGCGCGTGGCCAACGACATGCAAACCAAGTTTGGTGGTACGGGTTACGCCGAAATGACCGCATTGATGGCGGCCAAAACTGCGTTTGATGCCAAGGATGTAAAAGGTGCCAAGGCGCAATTGCAATGGCTGGTTGATAACGGCAAAGATGCGGAATTCCAGGCGCTGGGCAAATTGCGTTTGAGTGGCTTATTGCTCGACGAAAAAGCCTATGATGCCGCGCTGAAATTGCTCGACAGCACTTTCCCCGCCCAATTTGCCGCACCCGTGGCAGATCGGCGCGGCGATATTTTGGTGGCGCAAAACAAAATCGCCGATGCGCGTGTCGCCTATCAACTGGCGCTGGATAAGCTGGACAAAGAAAATCAAGGCCGTCAGTTAGTCCAAATTAAATTGGATGCCATTGGCGGGGGAAAACCTGCCGAAGTGGCCGCCAAATAGTGGGCACGAAGTAGTGAACAGTATAGAATCGCAGTACCAATGATCAGGATAGAAGTGAATGAGTATGACTATGCATAGTGCTTACTAATTGGGCGCAACCATGGGCGCAATCGGCGTGTTTTCGCTGTTGGCAGGCTGTACCTCATGGAACCCGTTTGCCAAAACCCCTGCCAATGCGCCGCTCGCTTTGGTCAATTTTACCGCCAGCATGAGCCCCAAGCTGAGTTGGTCGTATTCGATCGGGCGCGCTGGAATTGCGGTTTTTTCGCCTGCGTATGCAGGTGAGAGTGTGTTTGTGGCCGCAGCCGATGGCTCTTTGGCGCGGCTTGATGCCGCCAGCGGCAAGCCGCAATGGCGTATCAGCGTTGGTTCCGGCTTGACTGCCGGGGTTGGTAGCGATGGCGACAGCGTTGCCGTGGTTGGCACCAAAGGCGTATTGATGGTGTTTGATGGCAGTGGCAAGTTGCGCTGGAAAGAGCAATTGCCGTCCGAAGTGTTATCGGCCCCGGCGGTCGGTGATGGTGCCGTCGTGGTGCGCAGTGGCGACAACCGGGTGATTGCATTTGACGCCCAAACTGGCAGCAAACGCTGGACCAGCTTGCGCACCGTGCCTTCCCTGATTTTACGCGGTGCCCCCGGTCTGGTGATCGATAGCGGCACGGTGTATGTCGGCCAACCCGGCGGCAAATTGTTGGCCTTGAACAGTATTAATGGCGGCCCGCGTTGGGAAACCGTGGTCGGCGAATCGCGTGGTGCGACCGAATTGGAACGGGTTTCCGATGTGGTCGGGCGTCCGATTTTGGCCGAGCATGAAATTTGTGCCACCTCGTATCAAAGTCGCTTGGCTTGTTTTGATTTGGGCACCGGAGTGGTGCGTTGGAACAAGGAATTGTCGAGCCAGGTTGGCCCGGCCATGGATGCGCGGTTTGTGTTTGCTGCCGATGTCAAGGGCGTGGTGAGTGGTTTTTCACGCGATGCCGGACAGAGCGTGTGGCGTAATGAAAAATTATTGTATCGTGATCTGTCTGCACCGCTCTCCATCGGGCGCGCGGTGGCGGTCGCCGACTATAAAGGGATTATCCACTTTTTGTCGCGTGAAGATGGATCATTTTTAGCGCGTATGGAAACCGATGGTAGCTCCGTCACAGGGATGCCGTTGGTGGCGGCCGGTAGGGCTGTATTCCAAACGCAAGCAGGAACTGTCGTCGCAATTGCGACTGAATAAGGGTGGGATGAAGCCGGTAATTGCACTTGTAGGTCGACCAAACGTCGGCAAATCGACACTGTTTAATCGGTTGACCAGATCGCGTGATGCGTTGGTCGCCGATTTGCCAGGTCTGACGCGTGATCGCCATTATGGCGAAGGGCGCATGGGCGAACGCCCGTTTTTAGTGATCGACACAGGTGGTTTTGAGCCTGTCGCCAAAGACGGCATCATGTATGAAATGGCGCGCCAAACCAAACAAGCGGTGGTCGAAGCCGATGTCGTGGTCTTTATTGTCGATGGTCGCCAAGGCTTGACCGGGCATGATAAAACCATCACCGATTTTTTGCGTAAAGTAGGCAGGCCCGTGTTGCTGGTGGTAAATAAAGCCGAAGGCATGAAATACACCGCCGCCGTGAGTGAATTTTATGAACTGGGCATGGGTGACCCGTTGGTAATTTCCTCCGCCCATGGCGACGGTGTACACGATATGCTGGATATGGCCATCGATCAGGCACTGGCGCAACAAGGCACGCTTGAAGCTGAATCTGAAGCCGGATCTGAAGCCGAGTCCGAAGCTGGCGAATCCACCGGGCGGCCCACCCGCATCGCCATTGTCGGTCGGCCCAATGTCGGTAAATCGACCCTAGTTAATACCCTGCTGGGCGAAGAGCGCGTGATCGCCTTTGATATGCCCGGCACCACCCGCGATTCGATTGAAATCGCCTTTGAGCGCGATGGCAAAAATTATTCGCTGATTGATACTGCAGGTATTCGTCGGCGTGGTAAAGTGTTTGAAGCGATTGAAAAGTTTTCTGTGGTCAAAACCTTGCAATCGATTTCGGAAGCGAATGTGGTTATTTTGCTGCTGGATGCGCAGCAAGATATTTCTGAGCAAGATGCGCATATCGCTGGCTTTATTTTGGAATCGGGCCGCGCCTTGGTGGTGGCGGTGAATAAATGGGATGGTTTGCCCGTCGATAAGCGCGACCAAATCAAGTTCGATCTGGATCGCAAACTCGATTTTCTGTCCTTCGCCAAAACCCATTTCATTTCTGCCCTGAAGTCGGTTGGCATCGTGCAAATGATGAAGTCGGTCGATGCCGCCTATGAGGCGGCGATGGCGAACCTGTCCACGCCCAAGCTGACCCGGGCATTGGAAGAAGCGGTAGAAAAGCAGGAACCCAAGCGCAAAGGCTCGATCCGACCAAAAATGCGTTATGCGCATCAGGGTGGACAAAATCCACCGATTATTGTGATTCATGGCAATGCATTGAATGCAGTTAGCGAGCCGTACAAACGGTTTTTGGAAAAGCATTTTCGCGACACTTTTTCTTTGGTGGGTACGCCACTACGGATTGAATTTCGCACAGGCAAGAATCCATTCGATAAAAATCCAAAATAAACCGGATTTGAGTGGCAGTAATCGGCAAAAGCGATTACATTTATGCCGGACTATTTCCTTTTTTCGCCGTATTGGTGAAAAAATCGTGAAAAAATCGTGAAAAGATCGTAGAAAGATCGTGGAAAAATAAGTTGAGGTCAGCTTGAAATTGAAAAGACTGGCCCCAATTGAAGAGAAGTCGGACATCTGGTATTTTAGCAATTTTACAAACAACAACAATTTGATGGAGCTGTTATGAGCAATAAAGGGCAATTGTTACAAGACCCATTTTTAAACGCATTGCGTAAAGAGCATGTTCCGGTTTCAATTTATTTGGTTAACGGAATTAAATTGCAAGGACATATTGAATCTTTTGACCAATATGTGGTATTGCTGCGCAATACCGTCACCCAAATGGTCTATAAACATGCAATTTCAACGGTGGTGCCTGCACGTGCCGTGAATTTGAATCTGGACGCGGACGCTGAATAAACGCTTGTCTATAGAATCGAAACCTCTCATGCGTGCCGTACTCGTTGCTGTTGATTTCGGGGGGAGCGATTTTGCCGCCAGCCTGGAAGAATTATCGCTGCTGGCGAGTTCGGCTGGCGTCGAGCCGATTGCGCGCATCACGGGCAGACGGGTCAGCCCCGACCCGGCGTACTTCACGGGCAGTGGCAAGGTCGATGAAATTGCCCAGGTGATTGCGGCGGAAGGTTTGGACTTGGTGATTTTTAACCATGCCTTGTCACCCGCGCAGCAACGTAATCTGGAGCGCAAGCTCGAAACCCGGGTGCTCGATCGCACCAGTTTGATTTTGGATATTTTTGCCCAGCGGGCGCAAAGCCACGAAGGTAAAGTCCAGGTTGAATTGGCGCAGTTACAGCATTTGGCAACGCGCCTGATTCGTGGTTGGACCCATCTGGAGCGGCAAAAAGGCGGTATCGGTTTGCGCGGCCCCGGTGAAACCCAGCTTGAAACCGACCGCCGTTTGATTGGCGAGCGGGTCAAAGCCTTGCGTGCCCAGCTCGACAAGTTGCAAAAGCAGCGTGAAACCCAGCGTCGCTCGCGCAGCCGTAACTATGCTTTTTCGGTGTCGCTGGTGGGTTATACTAACGCCGGTAAATCGACGCTGTTTAATGCCCTCACCAAGGCGGGGGTGTATGTCGCCAACCAGTTATTTGCCACGCTCGACACCACCTCGCGCAAGGTGTATTTGGGGCCGGAAGTGGGGAATGTGGTATTGTCGGACACGGTAGGGTTTGTGCGCGACTTACCGCATCAATTGGTGGCCGCGTTTCGTGCCACGCTGGAAGAAACCATTCATGCCGATTTATTATTGCATGTGGTGGATGCTGCCAGCACGGTACGGCTGGATCAAATCCAGCAAGTCAATGTGGTGTTGGAAGAAATGGATGCGCATCAAATCCCACAGATTTTGGTGTGGAACAAGATCGATGTGGAAGGCTTGCCGCCTGCGATTGAACGCGATGAATATGGTAAAATTCAGCGGGTTTTTATTAGTGCGCATAGCGGTGAAGGCCTGGATCTGTTGCGGCAGGCCATAGGTGAAATTGCTGCGGCAGCCAATTTGGCGCGGCAATCGAAGTTGGAACAAGAACTGGCGCGGTTGGCGGCTGAAGAACGCCTCGAATTTGAACAAACCCCGTCCTCAATTACTCACGTCGGATCAAATTAATATGTTTGCCTCTTTTTTTAAACAGCTTGGCGTGAAATGGGCGCGGTACTTTCCCAATTTCTCTCCCATTTTAAATGGTCGCCGTCCCGACGACGGCCCCCCCGATCTTGATCAACTCTGGCGTGATTTCAATCAGCGCCTGAGTCGTTTGCTGGATAAGTCCGGTAATAACGGCGGCAATAACAATAACAACAATTCCCAGTCCGACATGGCGGGTGCCACGATCACAGCAATCCCGGCA
>JBKJLF010000590.1:0-4646 GCA_046597185.1 Burkholderiaceae bacterium
CAGGTGAATGCGTGTGATCGGACTATTATTTTCTACCCGGTGGCGACAATTGGCATTCACCTGGTATTTGATTGCCTGCCGAATCCTTGGCTAACAGGACATTTTCAGGCCGCAGGATTTGTGGCACGAAACAAACCAAAATATGGCGACCCCAGCATCACCGACGCCAACGTGGCGCAGGTAATCGCCCAACTCGAACAAAGCGGCCATGCAGCGGCAATTCAATTAGCCAAGCAATTAACCGTGATTCGCTATCAATAAGGCATCAAACAAAAATAGGCGGGCTACCCGTTTCACCGTCTGTATAACGCCATACAACACTTGGACAAGATATTTTTGACCCGACGTTCCATAACCGGGCAAATGTGGCAAGATAGCACCCACCTTGGCCCACCACTGTACCCGACTTTCCGGTTCGGGCGTGTACTTGCCAGGCTTTCGTGTCGCGCCAATTTCGCGCAATACCTTAATCATTTATCGTCAAAAGAGGAGTTTGCAATGGATGCATTTATTGGAACCGTGTTACCTGTCGCCTTTAATTACCCACCACGCGGCTGGCTTTTCTGTAATGGTCAAACCGTGCCTATCGCACAAAACTCCGCCGCGTTCGCCTTGTTCGGCACTATGTACGGTGGCGATGGACAACAAACCTTTGGCATTCCTGATTTGCGTGGTCGCGCTATTTTTGGCTCGCAAGGCAATGGCCCCGGCCTGCAATCAATCACCCAAGGGCAAAAAGCGGGGACTAATACCGTTACCCTGATTGCCAATAACCTGCCACAACATTCCCATCCGGCGACCTTGAATCTGAGCGGTCTGTCGGCGAACACGACGATTAGCGTTGGCACTGCGACGACAGGTGGCACCACCGTGATGGCCGCTGGCAGCACATTAACCAGTACGCTAGCCCCGCCTTCGGCCAACTCGGTCAGCGCCGCCATTTATTTGCCAACCGGCACCCCACAAACTGCGCCGCAAAATTTGGGGGGGGTCAATACCACCGTGAGCGCCACCGGCGGCTCCGTCACCGTCCAAAACAACGTCTCGCCCGACCTACCCATCTCGATCATGCCGCCCTACCTAGGCCTGAACTACATCATCGCAATGGAAGGCATCTTCCCTTCCCGCAACTAATCACGGTTGCAACAGCGCGGCAGCCTTGCCTGCCGCGCCCAGCATCCACCTAATATCTACCGAATATCCACCAAATATCCACCCAATTCAAGCCACCACCCCAACTGCATGTCTTCTCTTTTGCTCAACGCCCAACGGCAAGCCTTGCGCGCCCACCTGCGTGACCCGGCCACGCTTCATTCACTACACCACTGGTTCCCCATCGCGCTGCAAGGCAACAAGCTCATCTGGCGGCATCTGCCCGAGCGCTTCAGCACGCCCTTCTTCGCCGACGAGTTAGCACTGCAAGCGCCCGAACAGCGTCAAGCCTGCATCACCGGCCTTGAGCAACTACAGCACCTGCGCCCCGCCGTTGCCCCCAGCGCCTTCATCTTCCACACCTCGCGCTGCGGCTCCACGCTGTTGACCCAAATTCTGGCCACCTTGCCGCAATGCATCGCCATTTCGGAAGCGCCCATCATTGATGCCTGCCTGCGTGCGCCACCCGCCGCGCTGGATGACGCCGCCCGGCTTGTGCTACTACGCCAGATGATTTTAGCCCTGGGCCAACGCCGCCATGATGAAGCGGCTTGCATCATCAAGCTCGATTGCTGGCATCTGCCCCACCTGCCCCTGTTGCGTGCCGCCTTCCCGCATACGCCATGTTGGTTTTTATACCGCGAGCCACAAGCCATCCTGGCTTCTCATCAACGCCAGCGCGGCCCGCAAATGGTGCCAGGCATGATTTTCCCCGCACAATTGCATGAGCAGGTAGGCGGCCCGGTGCTGGCCCCCGGTGATCTGGACGGCTATTGCATTCAAGTGCTGGCGCTGCTGTTCCAAACCGCCCTGACGCTGACCCAATCTGATCAAGGCGCATTGCAGCTCTTGCATTACCGCCAATTGCCAGAGGTGCTATGGCAACAATTCTTACCTCAGTTGGGCATCACCCCCAGCCCCGCGCAACTGAGCGCAATGCAAGCACGTGCCGGATTTCACGCCAAACGACAATCGAGCCCCTTTGTCGGCGATGCTATCCCCAATTTGCCAGCTCGCGCACCGGACAGCAGCCAGCAATTGTTGCACACGCTGGCACACACTCTCTATGAAAAGCTCGAACAACAACGCCAATCTACCGCAAACAGCCGCAATGCATTACCATAGGGTTTTGCTTGCCACCGGAAACGCCGCACCATGCACGCCAGCCCCCACACTTTCACACAATCAATCTCCCCACCCGACCCGGCGCAACAACGCTTGCCAGCATGGCGGGAAGATTTGGTCTTGCAAGAAGCCCCGCAAGGGCTGGATGGCGCGCCGCACTGGAATTTGTACGACCCGGCGCGCAACCGGTTTTTTCGCATCGGCTGGCTCGAATTTATGTTGCTCTCGCACTGGCGCGCAGGCATCACCCCGCTGCAATTATGCGCACTGGTCCAGCAAAACAGCCCTTTGCAGGCAGAAAGTGATGATGTTTTAATCTTGCTGCAATTTCTCGACCGAAACGAATTACTGCGCAGCAGCAGCATTGCGCAGCGTACCCGCTTGCAGCAACTGGCCAAATCGCGCCAACATACGCTGTGGCAGTGGTTGCTGCATCATTATTTATTTGTGCGCATCCCTTTATTTCAACCCGAAGCCTTTTTGCGCGCCACCCAGGGCGCGTATGAACGGGTATGCCAGCCAGGCGTTCTGATGGTGATCGGCCTTGCCGCCCTGCTCGGCTTATGGCGCGCCATCAACCAATGGGATGCCTTCACGCAAACTTTTCTCTACTTTTTCTCTTGGCAAGGTGCGCTCTGTTATGGCCTCGCGCTAACGCTTTCCAAACTTTTACACGAACTGGGCCACGCTTACACCGCACGCCACTATGGCTTGCGCGTGCCTTCCATGGGCGTGGCGATCATGATGCTGTGGCCCATGCTCTACACCGATACCTCCGAAGGCTGGAAACTCAATTCACGGCGCGCCCGCCTGGGGATAGGCGCGGCGGGCATGGTGGCGGAATTAATGTTGGCGGGCCTGGCCCTGCTGGCCTGGAGTTTTTTACCCGACGGCCCCTTAAAAAGCGCGGCCTATATCTTGGCCGCCGTCACCTGGATTAGCACCTTGCTGGTCAACCTCAACCCCTTCATGCGCTTTGACGGTTATTATTTATTGATGGATGCAGTAGACATGCCCAATTTACACGAGCGCAGCTTTGCCTTTGGGCGCTGGCATTTGCGGCGCATGCTGCTGGGCTGGCAAACCGAACTGCCGGAATCGGAATATGCCAGCCGTGCGCATTTTTTGATTTGGTATGCGTATGCGGTGTGGTTGTATCGGCTGATATTATTTACCAGCATTGCGGCGCTGGTGTATTACTTCTTTTTCAAAGTATTGGGGGTGATTTTATTTGCCGTGGAAATTGGCTGGTTTGTGGTGCGCCCGATTTATCAGGAAACCAAAGTCTGGCTCAAGCATTGGCCAGAATGGCGCGGCGTGCGCCGGCCTTACCTGAGTCTGGCCATATTGCTGATCGGTTTAATCTTACTCGCGCTACCATGGCATACTTCCATCCAGGGCGACGGCTATTGGCAAGCGGCACAACATACCCGCATCTTTCCGCCCGCTGCCACCCGGGTTCAAAAAATTTTGGTGCAGGAAGGGCAAGCCGTGCTGGCCGGGCAGGTGTTGCTACAACTGGAATCGCCTGAAATCGAGGCCCAACTACGCGCCATCGAAAGCCGGATTGCAGGTAACAAAGCGCAATTGGCAGGCGTGATTGGTGCCGTCAATTTAATGGAGCGCACGCAAGTATTGCAGCAAGAACTGGCCAGTGCCGAAGCGACACGCAATTTTCTGTTGGAAGAACAAGCGCGCCTGCGTTTAAGCGCGCCGCATGATGGCGTGGTGCGCGATCTTGAATCCGGCCTCTACCCCGGCACCTGGGTAGCTAGCCAGCGGGTGCTGGCGCGCGTGGTCAAGGCGCATGGCTCACAAGCCTTTATTTTCGTTAATGAAAGCGATGTCGCACGCCTGAAAACCGGTGCCAAAGCGCGCCTGGTATTGCGCCGTGCCGATAGCCGCGTGCTGGAGGCCGTTGTCAGCAATATCGACCCCACGCCCACGCATAACCTGCCGCACGCCATGCTGGCCTCCAGCCACGGCGGCCCGATTGCGGTACGCCCCGGCCCGCGCGGCGAACTCACCACCACCGAAGCCTGGTATCGGGTCACGCTGACGCTGGATGACACCATTTCCAACCAGCAGTTAAGCGCCGTACATGCGCATATTCAGGGTGAACGCCAAAGCTTGCTGTGGCAATTTATTCTGCAAGTGTGTGGCATTGCGATTCGCGAAAGTGGATTATGAAAACGGAATCACTTCCGGGTCAGCAACAATAACAATAAAAAAAGGGGACAATTAGCCCCCCTACCGCTTCAATCGCAAGCCATGCACGACGCCATGTAAGGCCAGCAAGCTTTGCATCCCAATCGTCAACTGCCGAGCCAAGGCTACGGGTGTAGCTACGCGAAAAACTCAGTTTCGTG
>JBKJLF010000610.1:0-5086 GCA_046597185.1 Burkholderiaceae bacterium
GATTTGCACGCGTTTTACGGTAAAAGACATGTTTTGCACGGCGTGAATTTATATGTGTATCGGGGTGAAATCGTCAGCTTGCTGGGGCGCAATGGGGTAGGGCGCCCCAGCAAGCTGACGATTTCACCCCGATCCACATATAAATTCACGCCGTGCAAAACATGGCTTTTGCCGTAAAACGCGTGCAAATCGGTAATGTCAAGTAGATGACTCATGCCGCCTCCGTGCCAAGGTAAGCTTGTTGCACCAGCGCATTGCTGCGAATGGCGGCGGGCGTATCACAGGCAATTACTTCGCCATACACCAGCACCGCAATTTTATCGGCCAGACCAAAAACCACACTCATATCGTGTTCCACCATGATCAAGGTTTTACCGACACTAACCTGACGAATCAATTCAACACTGGCTTCGGTTTCGGAGCGGCTCATGCCAGCCGTGGGTTCATCTAATAAAATCACCGTGGCCCCACCTGCAATGGTGAGGCCAATTTCCAGCGCTCTTTGCTCGGCATAAGTGAGCAAACCCGCCAACACATTCCGCCGCGCGCTCAAGCCTATCTGCTCCATCACCTGTTCGGCGCGCTGTTTGGCGTCAGCCAAACCCGACAAACGCTGCCAAAACGAATAGCGATAACCCAGTGTCCACAGCACCGCACAGCGCAAGTTTTCAAATACCGACAAATTATGGAAGATATTGCTGATCTGAAAGCTGCGCGCCAAGCCGAGGCGATTAATTTGATACGGGCGCAGATGGCTGATTTCTTGTCCATTCAAACGAATGCTGCCGGAAGTGGCAGCAAAGCGCCCGGAAATTAAATTGAACAGCGTCGATTTACCCGCGCCATTAGGGCCAATTAAGGCAATGCGCTCACCTTGTGCCACATCCAGATTGGCACCGCGAATAATTTCAGACGGGCCAAAACTTTTCCGTACATTTTGCAGCGATAAAGCCATACTCATTTCGCCTGCCTTTGCTGTAAATAACTGAGCCAAGCCACACTGGCAGCCAATATCAGACCCGCACACCACCATACGCCACTGGCGTGCGGGTCGATGGCGATACCAAACAAATGCAAGCTGCCGCTATTTTCACCATTGCGCTGATAAATACTCTCCACCAGCAAAATAATGCCGCCCATCAGGGGCAATAAACCTGCCAGCCAGGCCAGCAAGGTTTTAATTTGCCCCAATTTGACCATGAACCAGGCGCGCAACAGCAAACTGGCCAGCCCACCGGGGGCCCACATCACCATGCCGATAAAAAATATGCCCAGATACAATTGCCATGCCTTGGTCACTTCCGACAACATCACCGACATGATGACGCCAACAATCGCACCCATCATGGGGCCAACAAAAAAACCCACGCCACCGATAAAGGTAAATAACAACACCGCACCGGAACGGATGGCACTGACATTTTCGGCACTGACAATTTCAAAATTAATCGCCCCCAAAGCGCCCGCAATGCCAGCAAAAAACGCCGACAAAATCAAACTGAGGTAGCGCACCCATTGCGTGTCGTAGCCAATAAACTCGACCCGTTCCGGGTTGTCGCGCACGGCGTTGAGCATGCGCCCCAGCGGCGTGTGGGTGAAGGCAAACATGGCCATGGTGCAAATGAAGAGCCAAAACGCGATCAGATAATACACTTGAATTTGCGGGCCAAAATTGATACCCAGTACAGCCGAGCCAATCACGCGATTGGTGCTCACCCCGCCTTCACCACCAAAAAAGCCGGGGAACATCAAGGAGCAAGCCGATACCAATTCGACGATGCCCAGGGTGATCATGGCAAAGGTGGTGCCCGATTTACGCGTGGTGACATAGCCAAACAAGATGCCAAAACCCATGCCCGCAAACCCGCCAACCAAGGGAATCAACACCAAAGGGCAAGGCAGCGTGGCCAAACCGGCCAAATTCATGATATGGATGGCGATAAACGCGCCCAGGCCAGAATACACCGCATGGCCAAATGACAGCATGCCGCCTTGACCCATGAGGATATTGTAGGACAGCGCAAAAATCATCATCGTGCCCATTTGCGAGAGCAGTGACAGTGCGCTGGCGCTTTTAAAAGTCAAAGGTGCCACTACCAACAACAGGGCAAAACCACCCCACAACATCAGGCGCGAACGCACGGGTACTTTGTTTGCAAGTATGGTACTCATCTGATCAATCCTCCCTCGTTCCAAGCAGCCCCTTGGGCCGGAAGATTAAAATCAACACCAGCAACACATAGGGCAACACGGGCGCTATCGTGGAAACTTTCAGATTCAGTAACGCATTCGGTGTCATCGTCACCCCTAAACTGTGCGCCAGGCCACCCAAAGAATGATCCATTGCCACCGCAAAAGTCTGTACCACGCCAATTAACAGCGATGCCAATAAAGCGCCGCCCAAGGAGCCCATGCCACCCACCACCACCACCACAAAAATAATGCTGCCCACACTGGCCGCCATACCAGGATCGGTAATGAATGAATAGCCGCCGATCACCCCGGCCAAGCCTGCCAAAGCGCAACCACCGCCAAACACCAGCATAAACACACGCGGCACATTATGGCCCAGCGCTTCTGCCGCATGCGGGTGGGTTAAGGCCGCCTGGATCACCAAGCCAATCCGGGTTTTGGTGAACAGAGTGTAAATGGACACCAACATCGTCAATGCCACCAACATGGTGAAAGCGCGATACATGGGGAAAGTCGTGCCAAAGGCGGTAAATAATGGAAAATCCAATTGTTTGGGTATCGAGACCGGCATGGCCGCACGGCCCCAGATTAACTGCACCAATTCAACAATCACATACGATAAGCCAAAGGTAAACAATAACTCAGGGATATGGCCATATTTATGCACCCGGCGCAAGCCAAATCGCTCCACCAATGCGCCCAGCGCCCCCACCAACAAGGGGGCCAAGACCAGCCCAAACCAAAAATTCGTGCGTGAACTGATGGCATAGCCAAGGTAAGCGCCCACCATATAAAAACTGGCATGCGCGAAATTGAGCACGCCCATCATGCTAAAGATGAGCGTGAGTCCCGATGAGAGCATAAATAGCAACAGCCCGTAACTGAGGCCATTGAGTAAGGTAAAGAAAGTAAATTCCACCTGAACCCTTATTTGGCCGGACGCTTCATTTGACAAGAAGTGGGCTGTGTTGCCAGATAGGCATCAATTTTTTGATTGATGCGCCAGCCGTAACCCGTGTTTTCCTGATCGTACTTCACATCTTTGCCATTGGTTTTGGTCCAGGTAGCGATATACAAAGGCTGTTGCAATTGATGATCCACTTTTTGCATGACCACTTCGCCGTTCACACTTTGCACGCGCATGCCTTCCATGGCAAATGCCACTTTGACCGGATCGATTGACTTACTTTCTTTTATCGCTTTGGCGAGCATCGACATTGAGCTATGGGTTTGCGAGGTGTAAAAGTCATCGTTATATTTCTTTTTGAAGCCTTCAACAATTTCTTTACCACTAAAGGTTTCATTGTTGGGCAACCAGTTACCGATAATGCGGGTGCGATCCGCGCCCGAGGAACCCATGGCGGTGGGCACGCCACTAGTCACAGCGTAAAAGGTGTAAAACGTGGCTTTCAAATCGGCGTCTTTGGCGGCACGAATCAGGAGTGACAAATCCGCCCCCCAATTGCCGGTAATGACGGTATCGGCCCCGGATGCCTTGATTTTGGCAACATAGGGCGCAAAGTCTTTGACCTGTGCAATCGGGTGCAAATCATCGCCAACGATTTTCACATCGGGCCGCTTGCGGGCCAGATACTCTTTACCAGCCCGGCTCACCGCCTGGCCAAAGGAATAGTTTTGGCCGATGATATACACGTTTTTAATCTCCTTATTGGCCGCCATATAACTGGTGAGCGCTTCCATCTTCATATCGGAATTGGCGTCAAAACGGAAATGCCAGAAGCTGCATTTGCTATTGGTCATATCCGGGTCAACCGCCGCATAATTCAAATACACGATTTCTTTACCGGGATTACGCTCATTATGCTTGTTAATGGCGTCGAGCAAGGCCAAGCCCACAGCCGAACCCGAGCCTTGGGTGACATAGCGATAGCCTTGATCGATAATTGCTTTGAGTTGGGTCAGCGACTCTTGTGGGCTGCCTTTATTATCAAAGCCCACCACTTCCAATTTATGGTCGCCCGCCCATTTGCCTTGATTGGCCAAATCGGCCACCATTTGGAAACTTTTTAAACCATTTTGCCCGACCGGGGCAAATAAACCGGAGAGTGGGTCAATATAAGCGATTTTAACGGTATCAGCTTGTGCCAACGGGGCTAACAAACCGGCGGCAAAACCTAAAGCAAGAAGAGATTTATTCATAATATGATTCCAGTAATAGGTAAAGAACTTAATATTTAATAAATTTCAGCACGCCAAAGCGCACCAAAGCACGATTGTTTAAGCTGTTGGCAAGGTGTAATCTTTAAATTGCTCCCGAATTTTGGTTTTTAATATCATACCGGTGGCACCAAGCGGCAATGCATCGACAAAGGCCACATCATCCGGCATCCACCACTTGGCAATTTTACCATCATAAAACTGCAACAACTCTTCACGACTGACACTGGCATTCGGGCGCAACACCACAATCAACAGGGGCCGCTCATCCCATTTGGGGTGTTTAATGCCAATACAAGCCGCCTGCAATACCGCCGGATGAGCGCAGGCAATGTTTTCCAAATCCACCGTACCGATCCATTCACCGCCGGATTTAATCACGTCTTTGCTGCGATCGGTAATTTGCATAAAGCCGTCGGCATCAATGGTGGCCACGTCCCCGGTCGGGAACCAACCATCGACCAGCACATCGCCGCCTTCGGCCTTGAAGTAGCCCGATACAATCCATGGCCCTTTCACTTGCAAATGGCCATAACTCTTACCATCCCATTCCAATTCCGTGCCTTCATCATCGACAATACGCATATCCACGCCAAACACGGCATGCCCTTGTTTTTGCAAAATTTTGCGTTGTTCGGCCTCGGGTAGGCTCAAATGTTTGGACAGCAAACCGCCCGCTGTGCCCAAGGGTGACATTTCCGTCATGCCCCAGCCA
>JBKJLF010000687.1:0-3664 GCA_046597185.1 Burkholderiaceae bacterium
GGCGCGACTGGCGCAACAGGCGTTACGGGTGCGACTGGCGTAGCAGGCGCTACAGGCGTTACGGGCGCGACTGGCGCGACTGGCGCAACAGGCGTTACGGGCACGACTGGCGCGGCAGGCGCAACAGGCGTTACGGGTGCGACTGGCGTGACAGGCTTAACTGGCAGAACCGGGGCAACGGGTGCTAATGGGGTTACTGGTGCGACTGGCGTTGCAGGCGCAACAGGCGTAACGGGTGCGACTGGCGTGACAGGCTTAACCGGGGTAACTGGCAGAACCGGGGCTACTGGTGCTACTGGTGCTACTGGTGCTACTGGTGCTACTGGTGCTACTGGTGCTACTGGTGCTACTGGTAGAGATGGTGCATTGAATGGTTGGTCGCTTACTGGCAATGCCGGCACCGTTGATGGCGTTAATTTTATCGGCACAACCGATGGCGCGCCCATAAATTTTCGCATAGGCAATTTTACAGCCGGCAAAATCGATCTAAGCAACAACAGTACATTTCTTGGCATTCTAGCTGGCAGTTTAAATGCTACGACTGGCGGCAATAATACTGGTTTTGGCAGAAACGCACTCGCATTCAATTCAGGCGGGGTTGACAACACTGCGGTTGGCAATGCTGCTGTTCAAAGCAACACCACTGGTAACGAAAATGTGGGTGTTGGGGTGCATGCGCTATATTCAAATACCACTGGTTCTGAAAATGTTGGAATTGGCAACTTTACGTTGGATCTAAATAAAGCGGGCGGCCGCAATACCGCCGTGGGCTACGGCGCGTTAAGCCGTGCCAATGGCATTAACGGCATAACTGCAATCGGCTACTTTGCCCAAGGTTTCGCCAACAACACCACCATAATCGGTGCAAACGCAAGCGCCAAGTTCGAAAACTCTACGGCGATAGGCGCAAACGCGACAACAACCAGTGAAAACATGATCCGCCTCGGTGACGGCAATATCAAAGTCATCTCCGGCCAGGTTCAAATCACCGCAGCCTCCGACTCGCGCCTCAAAGAAGACATCCAACCGCTCGAATACGGCAGCAGTTTCATCATGAAACTCCACCCGGTCAGCTACCGCATGAAAAACCCCGCCGACTCGCGCCGCAACTGGGGCTTCATCGCGCAGGATATCGAATCGCTCCTGGGCACCGACAACGCCATGCTCACCGTCGGCGGCGATACCGAGCGCACCCTGGGCTTACGCTACACCGACTTCATCGCGCCCATGGTCAAAACCATCCAGGAGCAGCAAGCCGTCATCAAAACGCTGGAACAGGAAAACAAGGAACTGCGCAAGCAGATGGAAAGTGAAGATTCCAAAATCAAATCCCAGATGGCCAATTTGAAGGCGGAATTTGCTAACTTGCTGAAAAAAATGAGTAATATGGTGAAGGTGAAAGGCGCGCCAAAACCATAGTCAGGCGGTACAAAACAACGATTCACCCGGATCATTACCGCACACCCCGGCCAAGGTTTGCAATGCCATAAAAAAACCTTGGCCGGGCGCATTGCGCGCCTTGATTCAGTTCTTGCTATCAGGCTTTGTTGCCATTTCACTTGAAACACCACGCAAATAAACCAAAGAGGAAAAAAATGATCATCCAACGCTGGCTTTTTATAACCACATTCTTATTTTTGAGTTTCATTTCATTCAATGCACATGGCAGCAAGGTCGTGGGCAATTCACCGCCGACCATTGTTTCAACCGATCAGCCACCCGGTGCCATCCCACTCACCGAGGGTGTGCCCTACAGTGACTTCATCACCTTTTCCGGTGAGGTGAAATGGTATGCCATTTCCATCACCGCCCCCGGCAAAGTAACGGCTTTTTTGCAAGTGCCCAATGTGCCTGGGCTAAACTACGATTTACAACTCTATCGGCTCGATAGCGATGCCAATCGCTTGATACAGGTCGTCAATTCCTCATTCGGGCCGCAAATAAATGAGCAAGTGAGTAAAATCGCCGAGCCTGGTTTGTATTATGCCGCCGTAAAATCAGCCGCAGGCTTTGATTCCAGCAACCCATTTCGCATAAGCTTTAGCGTCAGTGCCAGCTACGAGGGTAGCGAAGCGGATGATAGCCCTTGGCAAGCGTATCCAATGACGCCGCAAACGGCAAGTGCGACTTGGATTTTTGGTAATTTTGATAATGCCCGTGATATCGACTGGCTGCGCCTGGATTTGGATCATGATATCGGCCTGGCCTTGTCTTACATCGCCAGAAATTCAAGCCCGGCAGATCACATGCTCGAAATCTACGACGACCAATTCGTAAAAAAATATACGATAGCGCCAGGCCAATCGACCAACACGCGCCTGAATCAAGGCACCTATTATTTGAAACTCAGCTCCCCGACTCAAAAGATCGTCAGTTATTCGCTGGGCTTTCAAGAGGTCAACCCACCGGTTGATCGTGTCGCAACGAGAATCAATATCACCGACATCAGTACCAAACCGGGCTATGGCGGCTATATTAACTATGGACAAGGTTTAAAATGGCGGGTAAAAGACACCATGTCCATCAAGGGGAATGCTTTGGATTCAACCGGGGTCGGTGTGCCCAATACCGAGGTTAACGTTGAAGTGCGCTTCATTCTTAATTCTACCGTGGTCACGCGCACGGCCACTACCGATGCCCAGGGGTTTTTCATCATATCCATGGCTATTCCGACAGCGATTGGCCAGTACCTGTATGACAATAGCATTTCCTACCACTATTACGACATCGTTCCCATGACATTTAAGAACAATGGCAAAGCACTTTCTTCCAATCAATCCAGTCTTTACCACTTTGCTTACTCGATATATAAATAGCAGTAGCGAGGTAGCATGTAGGGGCATCGCAAGTTGTGTCTTGCATGATATGTGCAACCCTGCACTAACCATGCAACACAACAGGATGCCCACCATGAGCGATTCAACAATGACCTTCCAGGTTGACGAAGATTTAAAAGCCGATTTTTCCACCCCCGCCAAAGCGCCAGACCATACTGGCACGCAACTGCCACGCGATTTTATGCGTGATTTCGTCAAGCAACAGCAAGAAACGGCGCTGCACGACGTATGGTTTCGTAGCCAGGTGCAAGCGGGACTGGATTTTAGCCAATGCCGGACGCTTGGTACCAGCCGCAGAAGTAGAAGCGGAATTTTCCGCACGGCGGGCAGCGACGCGCAGAAAAACCTTTGATTTCAACCTTAACCATATCGAAATATATCCGCAAAAATCATGAACCCATCCCTTTTTCACACACTTTGAACAGCCCATAAGGGCGATAACCACCCGTGCGACACCAAATTATTTCAAAACCAAGGTGCCATTCGGCTCGGTGTTGCGCTAGAAGTTGCCAAAATTCACATCCATGGCAGTTGGGTATATTGTCCGAATAAAGCCAAGGATGAAAAGGTTTATTACACCTTCGCACATCCTTGAACAAGTTCGGTCTGGTACCACCAGCCATAACTGTGCCAAGGTAATCGATTCAATGAACGAACCCATTTTTAAGGGGGGGGGGGCGCATGAAACTATTCTGGCCACCCGAAGCGCTGAATGATCGGCGCGCAATCTATAATCCTAGATTCCTCACCTCAAACCAGGAATGGCACAATTTCATACAAAAATATGGTTTTAGCTGCCAAATTCGATGTAAAATTGGTTTACTATT
>JBKJLF010000756.1:0-9591 GCA_046597185.1 Burkholderiaceae bacterium
GATATGTTGCAACAGGGTATTTAAGGCTGGTAGGGCCGCATGATTCATTCTTTCTGCAGCCTTGTCGATATTGCCTTCTTCCACCAAATCCGCAAAATCAATAAATGATTCGTAGTAGCGTTGACGATCCTGTTCGATTTCTTGAATAAGTTGGCGACTGCCAGTATCACTAGTCATTGTTTGTAATTGTGGGAACTCCGTATCAATCAACCTTTTTAATTGATCGATTTGTTCATATAAATTGACACGTTGTTGTTTATCTTTTTGAATAATGAGGCTGACAATATGCAGCGAAGCTTGCCTTGAATCGCTGGCAATTTTATGGATTGAGGTCGTGTTACGCCAATGTTGTTCGATGACTGCAGTATTGCGGTCGAGTAATTGAATAAATCGCCAAAAACCGATGAGCGTAATCAACACCATCAAAATTAAGAGCATGCTATAGCTAATGGTAAGGCGAATGCTAATTTTAAAATCACGAAAACGCATGGGGCTATCCTAAAGTGCGACAAACAATGATTGGTCAGCGGCAAGGCATCGGGAGAATATAAGATCAAGTCACCGTGCCATCACCACCATCCGGTGCGTAAGTCGGCAAAACCATTGAAATGACAGTGCCTTTCCCGATTTGGCTCTGAATCGAAATTTTCCCCCCTAGTACACCCGTCACTAAATTATAAACAATATGCATGCCCAGACCAGAGCCACCCTGGCCCAGTTTTGTAGTGAAAAACGGATCGAATACGCGTGATAAATGCTCTTGCGAAATGCCCACGCCATCATCACTGAATGTGATTTCGATATTTTGCTCATCGAGCCGTTTGGTTGCCAGATGCATACTGCCTTGGTTACGTCCCTCAAAGGCGTGGGCCAGGGAATTAGTAACAAAATTGGTAATTATTTGGCCCAAGGGGCCGGGGTAGCTTTCTACTGCAATATCAGGCTGGAGGTCGAGTTGCAATGTGTAAGGCGTTTTTTTATACATTGGTTCGAGTGTGGTGAGAACTTCCTCCAGGGCTTGGCGTAAATCAAAGCTACGTCGATGGTTACTTGATTGATCCACTGCCACTTGTTTAAAGCTGCTCACCAGTTCTGCCGCACGCTGTAAGTTGCGCACCAAAATCTCCGAACCCTTGGCCGAGGCTTCCAGAGATTGTGCCAAAATGGCGCGCCGTGGATGGCCGCTGCGGATTTCATTGAGCATGAAATCCGCATTTTCTTGCAGGGTGCTGGCGACCGTTACGCTATTGCCAATGGGTGTATTTAGCTCATGTGCGACCCCCGCTACCAAGGAACCCAGTGCGGCCATTTTTTCAGAGCGCAATAATTCGCCTTGCATATTTTTTAAAGAACCCAAAGCTTCGCCTAACTCGTGATTGGCTTCTTCCAAATTCAGGGTGCGTTGACGCACTCGCTGTTCGAGCTGAATATTTAATTCACGAATTTCATTTTCAATTTCGCGTTGTCGGCTTACATCAATGGGAGAAATTAAAATCATTTTTATGCCGCTCGCTTCTATTATTCGGCTGGAGAGCAGGCAAGTATAGATATGTCGGCTTTTGTTGCGAAATTTAACTTCATAGCGATCAACATATTGCTGGCGCATTAATAAGTCGAGAAAGGGTTTACGGTCACCGGGGTCAGCCCAAATCTGTATTTCATCGGGTGTTTTTCCTAGCATTTCTTCGCGCGTGTAGCCAATTTGTTGTAGCATTGCATCGTTGACTTCAAGATAGTGATCTTCACTAAAGCTAAGCAATGCCAACGGCACAGGGGAGCGTTGAAACAGGCTAACGAACTTAATTTCGCTATTGCGCAATGAGCGCTCGGATTGATGCAGGCGGCGAATATGAATTATTAGGAAAAATGTTAATATTCCTATTAAAAGAATGGTTGCGCTAGCAAATAAAATCCGATCGCGAGTACGATCTTCCCATGCGCGTAAAATAGTGTCAAAATCACGGCCAAATACCGTGGTAATGGGGAAGGATGCCATCTTGTGGTAGGTAAACAAACGGTTTTGCGGTTCTTTCTCGTTTAAAAATACGCTGTCTTCAAACGATCCCTCGACTGGTCCCTGATTGAGTTTCTTCAATGCCGACGAACCGGAAATATCGAGATCGATATAATGTACGTCAAATGGTGAGCGTACAATAACATGCCCATCATTTAAAAACAGTGACACAATCGCCTGACTGTTTTTCGCCACGCGCGCATACACATTACTGAAGTAGGAAACACTGATATCGGTACTGATCAAGCCCAAATGTCTGCCGCTGATGTCATACAAATTGACCGCCATGGGTAATACCAGACGATTATCATAATAGCGCTGGAATGGACGCCCAATGACGGGTTTTTTGTGCTCCGGATGTTTGAGCAGGTAATCAATATACAGCCGATCTGAGCCATCTACCTGATGGGCCGGATAATCGAGTGATGTGACCCAACTTTTACCATCCAAATTAACAAATTGTAATGCTGTGAGGAAGCGGTTGTCTTGCAAGCCTTCGGTGATGACTTTGCGCAATGCCACTTCATCGCTATTGGTTTGGCCACTCTCAATGGAGGCGTGAATGGTGCTGGCAATGGTATTGAGTTTGCGCTCGGCATCTTGCATGGTTTGTGTTGCATGTTCTTCCAACAAGCGTACCGTGATTAAACCATTGGCTTTTTCTGATTCCAAAGTGAGCTGGCGATCTTGTGCCACCGTCCACCAGGTTTGTCCGATGATGGCTGCAATCGTCAAAGCCACGAAAAATAATAGAATCGGGCTCGCGTCGCGTAATTTTTGAGCACTTACTACAATTTTCATGCAAAAGACCTTTCACAGGCGAGGATTGGGTCGATGATCTTGGTTGAATGGTTGACTCATTGATTCTTTCTTACATCGTTGAATATAATTGCGATAAACCAGTTTGAGTGTACAGCAAGACGGGCCGATTTTTTATGCAAAAACATTGAGCAAACCGGAAATTGTGCGGTTGCCTACATCATAGGCCCGATTTACCTGATTTCGGCGCTCAGATTGTTGGTTTTGATCCTGATTTCCTTGGTTTTGTTGTTGCGCTAATTCAGCTTGCGCCTGTAATTCTAACTGTTGTGCTTGCGCTGCGACGGCCAAATCGGGACCAGAAGGCTCGGCGGGTGCCAGTGCGGCAGCGCGTACAATCCGGGCGCGTTCAATCGTTTCTTGTGGTGTGCGGCCTGGTGAGACATCAATTCCTACCTCGCCACCAATCGCATAATCGACCCCGTCCGGCCCTTTTTGGTAGGTGTAGGATGCGCCAGAGGTAGCCAGTCCACCTGCAGCAGCCAAATGCGCAGCTTCATGTTGCCTTACTTCAAGGTCGCGCGCCTTGAGTTTGGAAACGAGAACTCTTTGTTCATCGGTGAGCTGGGTGCGACTATTTTGCGCTTTGCTGCCCTGTTTGCTGCTGTTGGTGCTGTTGGTGCTGTTGGCGTCGCTGGTATTGTTGGTGTTGCCATCTTGGGCCTGGGTGCTGCCTTCGGTAGTGATGCTATTGCGCCCAGCGGCAACGGTATTGCTGGCTTGCGGGTTTTGCTCGACTGCTGGCCGGATAGTGCGCGCGCCAAAGCGCTCCCCATTGGCTGGCGGGGTAAAGCTGTTGGCTGCGGGTGAAATGGCTGAAATTGGCATCAGATCGAATACAGTGATTTGCGTTAAGACATGGCTTTAATCATTGTAATCTGCGCTGGTCAAAAAGAAAATGAATTTTACACAAGAACTGCGAGTGGAGGAAACGAAGTGGGATTTTATCCAGTGGCATTCGTATTCCTCCGCAATGGCTTGCTTAATTTGCGCCACCAAGTAACTGTGGTTTGAGCGAAGAATCGACAGGTTTATCACCCAGCCAGATTTTTAGCACGGCATTATAAAATAATTGATCCGGGATGATATCGCCTATGGGCTTGCCATTGACACTGCTTTGTGTTCCACGGCCGGGAATCCAGTCAAGATAGATGGAATCGCCTTTTTTTAGGGCCGGTATCAAATTGAATATTTCGCCAAACTGTTGTATTTGATTAACTAGTTTTTTCTTGTCTGCGGAATCAGCATTGGCATTTAAACCGGTCATGAAACTGGCACCAAAATCATCCCCCGTCACTTCACGCAACATGACCATTTTCATACGGCGCGGGCCAGCCGAGGCTAAAATGTCAGTCACCGTGGTTTTTTTCTCGGGTAAATACAAACCCGCCACATAGACTTTGAAAATCGCTTTTGTGCGCACACCCGCGCCATTGAGTATTAAATCCACATTGGCAAGTTTCACGCTGTCTTCCATCTTGACGCCCGCAACTTCTAGCGCCAGTGCATTGCAAGATAGTGTCAACAGCATACAGCCTGCCGTCCAGAATTTTTTCAAGTGTTGGTTCATGTCGGGTCTCCGAAGAAGGTAAGTAGTGTGCCCATTATACAAACAAATATTCGTCTGCAATGACTTTGCGGGCGTGAAAGGCTAATTGAACTGTGTTGATTTTGAGAGAAAACCCTGGTTAGCGCCCCGCATTATTGGCCCAATAGCGCTCAGGAATTGCCAGATTCTCTTTGGACAAAGTGTTGTCAGGTAGCACCAGCCGCAGGCGCTTGTCCAAGGCGACTTCTTTAACTACTTCAATAATCGCGGGATGCTCATTAAATAATTTCATGAATGAACCGTCAGCATAGGCTTTGTGCAGGCCGGCTTCAATCACGCGTGCCATTGCTTCATCTTTTTTATGCGTATAGAAAATAAAATCATTGCGGTAGGATAAGACCAGATGCGGTTCCACCATCAGATTGGGGGCATCCACCTGATGATTGCGCCATTCTGAAAATACCACCGTGGCCCCCCGTGGAATGTAATCAATGCCGCCCAAATCGAGCAGCTTGAACAATCCGTCATATTTCATTCTGGTAAAGGGTAGTTTGGCTTCGTCCATCAAATCGCCAATGCCCCAGCCAAATCCGATTCCGGCCTTGAATTGACGCAAATCGTCCAGCGTTTTGATTTTGGCAAAATCGGCTTGACGGCGCTTGTTGATGAGAAAAATACGCTGCCCATATAGGCCGCGATACAGTGGGATGCGAATCGGACGGAAGTTGGTTTCGAACTTTGGTTCCATCGTGGTCCAAATCAGGTTAATGTTTTTGCCTTGTTCCAGTTCCAGCGTGGCGCGACTCACTTCCATGACCAGCGGATGTTGTTGCAGCGTTGCCTTGACCTTGGCTTTGGCAAAGGCCAATTCCAACAAAGCAAGCGGGAACTTTTCTCTTGGGTCATCGTTGGTCGAGTAACGTGGATAGCGCACCACGAACTCATTTTCACCCGCGATGAGCAATGTGTGCCACATCAAAACGATAAAAAAGATGACGATTTTCATGGCCGGAATGGTGAGAGCTAAGGGGAAAATGGCCTCGGATGAAATCGAGGTCTGGTTTAGATCATAGTGATAAAATCGGCGTTGGGCAAGCATTAAATGACGTTTGGCACTGATTAGCTGCTAATTCGTGCAGGTTTTCAGTTGGATGAGACAAGTCGCCATGTGCCGGGGTTGGCTTAGCTTTTTTTCTGCCGATACAAAGCCAAGCCCTTGGCAGCTTGTTTGCGAATCGCGTTTTTGACCAGGGGAGACCATCCCAGCAGCGCCCCTTTGATCCCCAGTGCCTGGTATGACCATTTCCATAAATTAAACTGATCGGTATGCGTGACGATTTTGCCGTTGCGGAAAACAAAGCGAGCATGAATATCGTTGACGACTTTTCGGCCCGTTTGGGAAAAGGTGTAGGTAGCGACCCAATGCGCTTTACCCTGTTGCTCATCTGCTTCAACTCCGTCGAAAACCAGATTCAAATCGACCGAGCGTGACAGTAGCATACGCCACATATCACCCGCTTCCTGGCCCTGTAAATTCGGGAATACCGGATCGGAGAAACTCACGTCGGCTGCATAGCAGGCAACCATGGCTTCTGGATCGCGTTTTTGAAAGGCGCTATAAAAATTGTGAATCAATAGTGCATTGGGATGCATGGCAGAATCCTTTGTAAAGTACCTGGTAAAAAATGGCGCTACATTGAGTGAAAGACAGTTGACTGGCTGAGATTATGAACGAATGTGATGTTTGTGTCGATGCTGCTTGCCCGCTTGTTGTGGCGGCGGTACCGAGCCAAATTGCTGCCATAAGTCGCTCAACTCATCTACATGGTCTTGCATTTGTTGTGCTAACGCTGGCCGAACCCGCTCCACGACCGTCTTCAAACCGGGTGACTCCATCTGTAGTTGCGGCAATAGTTGATCTGCCACCGCCAAATCATTGAGCGTGCCTAACTTGTCTTGCAAAGCTTTTAGTGCGCGTAAAAACGGTCTGATTTGATCTTTTTTATACAGGGATTGCAAAAACTCGGTGGCGTAGCGCATTTTCTTGGCAGCGATGCGCAGCCGATGTCGTTGTTCCGGCCTGAGTGTGGGAAGTTGGTAAGCTCGCTTGAGTAAGACTTTCTGCCGCTGCCCAAGCATCCGGTCGGCCATTTCGGAGATGCTTGCCTCAGACGCGCACGCGCATGAGGTTTGGTTCCAGTCGTTAATCTGATCCAGTAATTGGCGATAGCCTGGTGATACAACTTCTGCCACCACAGTGCCAGTCAAGGCCAGGCTTTTGGCTTGAATCGCTTGCAATAAGCTACGGAGCCCAGGGATTGGCGGTGTTGTTTCTGCCAGCGTGGCGAGTGTGGCTTGATGCAATACTTCCCAATCCCGTCCGGCCCCGAGCCGGGATAGTAAGTCTTCCAGCGCTGTGCGTAAATCTTGTGGTGGGTGGTGCCAGGCTTCAAACAATTTGAAAGCCGAAACCAGGCGGCGCAGGCCCACTCGCATTTGGTGCAAACTTTCCTTACCCTGGCCTTGCGCCACAGCGGCTTCATTGGCGCGAATATGTTGCAGGCAGTTTTGCACGATGGCTTGCAATGCCCGTTCGACTGGCCATTTGTGCGATAAGCTTAAGGCAGTCGCTTCTACGGCAATGCGCGGCTTGATCAGAATGGGGCGGCAGACCGATGTTGCAACCGGGTCACTGGCAGGGAAGCTGTCTTGCAAAGCAATATCCAAGGCATGTTCCGGGTCGGCGTGCCAATGGCTTGAGGAATGAGAATGGGGTGCGCCGGGTTTTTTGCGCTGGCCAGATTTGGCATTGATCAATGTGATTGCTTTCATTGTGCTTGCTCTTTTGAAGTAAATTTGCTTGGTTCGCGCTGAAAACCGGGTGACTAGAGTTTTTAAACTAATCAACGAAGCTATCTTGTTTGCCATTATGCCTGATTCGCATTCTTTTGCGCTAAATCTTGTATATATTGTTGGGTAGGCTATGTAATTGCGAAAATTCAATGTGGATTCATAAGTTATTTAAATTGCAAATAACTTTAATAATGGTATTTTTTTATTTGTTACTTTGAATTTAGACCCAACTTTAGCCTGTGCAGGTGCATAATGTTTGTTATTGACTTGGTCGCATTGTGTTTTTCCAACTTGAAATCGCTTTTCCTGCACCAATCTCATTGGCCACATCATTGGCCACATTTTAAGGAGCAGGCATGACCATTCGCAATTTGCAATACTTTTTTAATCCAAAATCGGTCGCCGTGATTGGTGCTTCGCTGCGGCCCTATAGTTTGGGCAGCATCGTATTACAAAATTTGCTCGATGCCGGTTTTGCTGGCACCATTTTCCCGGTCAATCCAAAATATCCCACTTTACTCGAATTGCCAGTCTACGAATCGGTGGCCAAATTGCCTCAATGCCCTGAGCTGGCGATTATTTGTACGCCCGCTGCCACCGTGGTTGGTTTGATCAAGGATTTGGCGCAAAAGGGTACGCGTGCCGTGGTGATACTCTCTGGTGGTTTGGATGCCAATCATAATCTGTTTGGAAAAACCATACGCCAGGCCATGTTGGAAGTGGCCAAGCCGCATTTATTGCGCATTCTGGGGCCAGGTTCGGTGGGTTTGCTGGTGCCCGGCATCAACTTGAACGCCAGTTTTGCTCATACCGGGGCGCAAGCCGGGAAGATTGCCTTTGTGGCGCAATCGGGTGCCTTGGTGAGCGGGGTGTTGGACTGGGCCAGATCGCGTGAAATAGGCTTTTCCAAAATTGTTTCGCTTGGTGAGAGTAGCGATGTCGATATCGCCGATATGCTCGATTACCTGGCCGGTGACAGTGAAACCGAGGCTATTTTGCTGTATATCGAGCAAATAGCCGGGGCGCGTAAATTTCTCTCGGCAGCGCGTGCGGCGGCGCGCTCCAAACCCGTCATCGTATTAAAAACCGGGTGGCGTGCGCAAACTGAAATCAAAGCCTTGAGTGAGGGGCAGGCTTTACATAGTCCGGTTTTGATCGGGCAAGATCAGGATCAAGTGATGGATGCGGCTTTGCGTCGGGCGGGCACCTTGCGGGTGTTTTCCAGCGAGGGCTTGTTCAATGCGGTGGAAACCCTGGCCCGTGCGCGCAATATGAAGGGGGATCGGTTGGTGATCGTTAGCAATGGTGCGGCCGTGAATGCGCTCGCGATCGATGCCTTGTTGAATCGGCGCGGTGAACTGACCCCCTTGTCAGCGGCCACACTGGCGCAACTGGAAAAGCTGATGCCTAAAAAGGGGGCGGGTGGTAATGCTGCTGGTAGTGCGGCTGGTAGTGCGGCTGGTAATGCGGCTGGTAATGCGGCTGGTAATGCGATTGATGTGGGCAGCGATGCCAGCCCCGAGCGTTACGCCCAGGTGATGCAAATTGTGATGCATGATCCGAATGTGGATGCGGTCTTGTTTTTGCATGCGCCCACCGCCCTGGTGCCCAGTTTGGCGATTGCACAAGCGGTGCTGCCAGTAATTAACGCCGCGCATTGCCATGTGTTTGCCTGTTGGCTGGGCGGCAGAACAGTGGCGGAGGCGCGCAATTTGTTTTCTGATGCGGGTATTGCTTGCTATTACACGCCGGAGCGGGCGGTGTATGGTTTTATGCAGATTGTGCAATATCGGCGCAATCAGGCTTTGTTGATGGAAGTGCCCGCTAATGTCAGTGTGGATGCGCAGGGCGGCGAAGCGGATCCGGCCGCCGAGCGTGCAGCAGTGCAAGCCATGGTGCGCGCGGTGGTGGCGCGCGGTGATGCGTTTTTAACCGAATCCGAAACCAAGCGCATTTTGAGCGCGTATGGCATCCCGGTATTGGCGACTTATTTTATGGGCAGTACCAAGGAAGCGTTGGAATGCGCCCATCAAGTTGGCTACCCGGTGGTGTTGAAAATATTGGCGGCGGGCTTGGGCAATAAATCGGACGTGGGTGGGGTCTCGCTGGATTTGGAAACACCGGAAGCCTTGCGCACGGCCGCCTCGGGCATGCGGCGGCGGGTCAAGCGTTTGCAGCCCAAATTGGCCTTGCAAGGCTTTGTGCTGCAAAAAATGGTGCGTCGTCCTTTTGCGCATGAATTATTTATCGGCGTTTCGACCGACCCGGTATTTGGCCCGGTGATTGTGTTTGGGCAAGGTGGGTTGGCGGTGGAAGTGATGGCCGACCATGCTTTGGGTTTGCCGCCCTTGAACCG
>JBKJLF010000828.1:0-20356 GCA_046597185.1 Burkholderiaceae bacterium
TTAAAACGCGTCAACGCGCCTTCCGTCTGCTGGCGTAACCGTTGCCATCCTTCAGACACGGAACCCCAAACGTCTTCGACTCCTTGTTTCAATTCATCTAGTACACGCATGATGTTATCTCCTTGCAAAATAGCACTTGCACTCGCTATAAAACCAACGAAAATCAACCTACTTTGACTTCGATCTTGCGCTTGCGGGCGACTTCGGATTTCGGCACGTGCAGTTTTAGTACGCCATCGTTCAACACCGATTTGCTTTGACCGGGATCGAGTTCGGCGCTCAGCGTGAAACTTCTGCGGAATGCACCGGCACTTATTTCTGCGTACTCGGCGTGCATTTCTTCTGGAAATGGCAAACGGATCTCGCCTTCAATGGTCAGTGTATCGCCATCAATCCGTACCGCCACCGCATCCTTGGGTACGCCGGGCATGTCCACCAATAAGGTGATGCCGTTTTCGTCCTCGAAAATATCAACCGAAGGAAGCAGCACATTCTTGCTGTTACGTGCTGGTACTGCATTTTCTTGTTTGCTGTTCATGATTGGACTCCTGTCTGAATGGCGGTTATTGGATGTCGATGCGCTTAGGCTCCGCTTTTTGCCTGCGTGCGAGCGTGATTCGCAGCACACCATCAGCGTATCGAGCATCAACATTGGAAGCGTCCGTGTCATCGGGAAGTGCCAGTTTCCGGTCAAAGCTGCCAGCGAAGCGTTCGGCTGCATACACGGAGACTGTGCCACTTGCACCAGGTACATTCTTGGTACGCGCACCGCTGATGCTTAGAATGCCCCGGTCGATACTCACGTCAATCGTTGATGGCTCCAAGCCAGGTGCGAACGCATAAATGACGAAAGAGTTTGAGGTGCTTGCGACATTGAGTGCCGGGAAGCTACCTCGGGCTACAGAACGGATGCTGGTGGGTGCGGTGCGCCCACCGAAAAAATTTTGAAATTCCCGCTGTAATCGATCAACCTCTGAAAATAAATCGTCTCTGCTGGACGACAGCGATGTATATAACATGGTAAACCTCCTTTTCTTCATAAACGAACGGATTTCTCAACCGGCAATAACTGCCGCAATTCCAAAATAAGGCTCGCTTTTAAGAAAAAAAGGGGGGAAATGAAAAAAATTTGAGCGCAAAAATTAGAACGTGGGATGCCGCTTAAACGCGTGTTTTTGTTCTCGCGAAGACACCCCATGGTTCATGCTGCCCCTACTCGGTTATTTCACTAAAGCAGAAATTTTATTCTTAATCTTATCAAAAAAGCCATTTTCGTTCTTGTCATTAGCAGATTGTTTTTCGATCTTTTCGATCTCCTCGTACATCGGCTTGAAGCTCTTCCGGTTTCCGTAAGTCAGTGTTTCTGCTAGCGTCAATTGGTCGCGCGCCCCGGCGAGAAATTTGGCCAGCGTTTCGTTTTCCTTCACCGTGCGGGCTTTTTTTTCCGCGAGCTTTTCTGCATCTTTGAGCATGGCTTCCGCGCGCAAAGGTGGCAGTGGAATCACCTCATTAGTGACCACTAGCTTCCTTATACCAACGAATTTGATGTAAACAGGTCAAATTTCATGTTGTATATCCCGTATTATCGCCATGATTTTTAATGATGTGCATTTGTAAATTATCAAAGGTTTTTCGCAAAATAGAACCGCTGGCTGGCGCAGTAGGCATAATGTCAGAAAGCGCAGGGCATAGCAGATGAATATAGGTGCGGGAGAAAAACATGGCTACACGCAGTCCCGTATCGGTCACCTGATATCGATGACTGTTGGCAATGCGTTCGATGATGCCATGCAAGCGTAATCGCCGCAAATCATAGGTCATGCGCCCTGCACGATAGTCCTCTTGGGGAATGCCGCATAACTGCGCCATGGCACCACGCAATTGATGGTTATCGAAACCATTGGGCTGCAAGCTAAACATGGTTAAAGCTTGAAACAACGCTTGTGCTCTGGGATTGTCAAAATGTAGTGCTGACGCATGTTGCCCATCGACTTCAATCGGTTGCACCACTTGCTCAAATACTTTCATACCAATAGAACAATCATGTGACACCGTTTGGACGGTCAAAAGCCGTCGGTTGGCAGCAAAGCCGACCTGCCGCAGAGCAGGTAAATTGCATAATAATTTGCCAATGTCGAAATCGCGCGTATTATTAATCGTCGTCTCGGTTCGCAGCGCGCGACCTTCCTTGTGATACTGCTTGATGTGGGAATGCTTATAGTCAACATGAAGTGACGGGATCACGCCATCGGTGATGACACGAGTGCGAAATTGGCCAGGTGTTCGCCGCGTTACCCTACGATCAAAAATTAATTGCACATTGCTGGGGCGACCAATATCAAGATTCTCACGAATAACTTCTTCAAAAAACTTGCGTCCACACAATGGACGATCCAGTACATGGGTGAGCGAGAATTCGGTCTGAAGCATCGAAATCTGATAACGGTAACCCGCAGCACGATCAGTCGGCGTGAAGGGATGGGGCAGTTTGGCCAACCATTTGCGCAGTAACCCATCAATCATTTCCGGCGATAACGAATCGGCCAAACGCTGTGCCAGCGCAGGGTCGGCACAACTTTGCAAACCATTATCAAGTGCAACAAAATCACCCCCTTTTTGCGCCAACTGACGCTTGAGCCATTCATGCCCGTTCAGGCACAGTTTGCAATTTCGGCACATAGACATTGAGGTACATCCGATCTATGCACGCCAACTTGAAAGTCACATGATCGCTCAAACCATCGGCAGCAGTTCGTGGTATATTCATCATCGGCTCCGGTTGTCGCCGCTCCTTCGGGAGCATCTGCCGCTTGCGGCACAAATATCTCAGGAAAGTCGCTACGACTATGCCATCGCTCAACCGGAGCACCTGTCCCTGCTTACAGATTAGCTTATCCAGCGGCCACCGTCATATATCTTGTCGGTCTGAGGTGGAACCTCGTTAGTTATAATGGCCGAGGGTAGTTCAATTACCAAACCCGGCAAGTTTTGGCCCGTACCATCGGTTGCCCTGGTTTGCAAGAAAACGCCTTGGCAAATTCCGGCATATTCGCCACTACCCCATTCACCCGATATTTACCCGGCGAATGCGGATTGGTGAGGGCATTCAAACGCTGGTTTTCCGGGCGGTCATTCTCGCAGGCCCATTGCGCATAGCCAACGAAAAAGCGCTGCTCCGGGCTTAAGCCGTCACGCGCTGGTTCCGGGTGTTCGGCCATTTCCATCTTCCATGCCATCCATGCGATTAATAAACCGCCCAAATCGGCCACATCTTCACCCAGCGTGAGTTTGCTGTTGATTTTGATATCATCCACAATCGTGTATTGCGCGTATTGATCGGTGATGCAGCTGGAGCGCTGGTTAAATTGCTTGGCGTCTTGCTTTGTCCACCAATCGCGCAAATTGCCGTTGGCGTCGTACTGGCGGCCTTCATCATCAAAGGCATGGGTGACTTCATGGCCAATGGTGCCGCCGGTATTGCCATAATTGGGCGCGGCATCCATTTTTCCATCATACAAAGGGGGTTGTAACACGCCCGCCGGGAAGGTGATGTCATTGGTTTGCGCTTCATACGAGGCATTCACGGTGGGCGGCGTCATACCCCATTCGGCCCGATCCAAAGGCTTACCGATTTTGTTCAACTGACGGCGTGTTTCAAATTGAATGCCGCGCGTCACATTGCCGGCAAAATCATCGGCTTTGACGATATAGCTGCTGTAATCACGCCATTGATCGGGGTAGCCGATTTTGTTGATCATGGTTTTCAGCTTTTCATGCCCATTCGCTTTGGTTTTGGCACTCATCCAGGTGAGCGATGAAATTGCTTGCTTCATCGCCGCTTCAATTTGCACGGTCATGCGCTGGATTTTAGCTTTTAATTCCGGGCTAAAGGCACGCTTGACAAATTCCTGACCCAGGGCGTCGCCCAACTGGTTATCGATCAGATTGGTGCAGCGCTTCCAGCGTGGCCGTAGCTCGGGGATGCCGCGCAAGGTTTTGCCAAAGAAGGCGAAATCGGTTTCGACAAAGGCTTTGGGTAAGACCGAAGCTTGCACGCGGATCACCTGCCAGCGCAAAAAGGTTTGAATTTCGGCCAGGCTGCGTTGCTTTAATTGTTGCTCCAGCGCCTGGTAGTATTTCGGTTCGCTCACGTTAATGAGCTTGACTTGTTCCAGGCCAATGGCCTGAAAATAATCGCGCCACTGAAAAGATGGGGTCAGGGCTTGCAAGCTGGTGGGGGTCATGTGGTGGAATAATTTTTTCGGATCACGTTTTTCAACCCGGGTTAGCGACGCCTGTGCCAGTGCAGTTTCCAGCGCAAGAATCGATTGCGCCGCTTGTGTCGCGTCAGCGGCGCTACTGCCTGCCAGGGTCAGCATTTTGGCGATATGTGCCTGATATTCGGCACGAATTTGTTTGCCTTTTTCATCTGACCGGGTGTAATACTCGCGATCCGGCAAACTGATGCCACCCGCCGTGGCGTGCGCAATCACATTGCGCGCATCGGCAAAATCCTGGCGTGAACCAAAGCCAAACAATAAACTGTCTTCGGCCAGGGCCAAATGCAATTGCGCCAACACCCGTGGCAAATCGGCTTTGGCTTTCATGCCGCCAATTAAACCCAAAAAGCCTTGAATCGGCTGGGTGCCGCGCTGTTCGATGGTGGCTTCATCCATGCAGGCGGCAAAATAATCGCCCGCTTTTTGCTGGGAGGGTGTGCGCTCGCTGCCGCCTTTGGCCAAATCGGCCAAAATACCCCATAAATAACGCTGATTATTGTCACCCAATTTGTGATACACCCCCCATTTGGCCTGGTCATCCGGAACCGGATTGTTTTTCATCCAGCCACCGCATGTGTATTGATAAAAATCTTGGCATGGGTCGGCGCTTTTATCCATGGACGCCAAATCCAGCCCCGGCGTATAGGGGAGACTGGTGAGTGGGGCGGTGTCGGCAGCAAGGGCGATATTGCCCAACAGGCCAAGGCTAAGGCTGAAGCCAACCAAGGTGGTAGAAGTGATGATTTTATGCATGTTTGCTTTCGTACAAGGACAGAAGTTCTCTAAATAGTTTGTGTGGTCAGCATTATTTTTGCGTGGCGCTATTATAGATGATGCTGACCAGAAACGACTAGTCCTTGCCTGTTTGCCTTCATGCAGCCAAGGGATTGAAATGGCGGCCATGCCAAAAACGGGCCCATGCCGATGGCTTGGCAGATTGCAGCATCGGGTTCGCCGTCGTTTCCACAATGCTCGCGTATTCTGCCGCTTCAACCACGACCAGGGCAGCGGCGGGTAGATTCAGCGTCGCGCCTTTTTCCAGCCAAAAATCGTCCTTTACGCCACTGATGGTCACCCACACGCGCCCATGCAAGACGCGTAAGGTTTGCGCTTTGCGCGCCGTGCCGGCAATAAGTTGGCCCGATTGAAGCAGGTGCGATTCGTTGCTGAAAAGACTTTTCATGATGGACTCCTGTCATTGCTGTGGTGACGAAAATTTGCAAGCACCACTGCTTTCCGTAAGGAAAGTTTGCGTGGCGATAGAGTCATGATAGTGCGCATCCGCTATAATGGGAAACGATAAATTTTCTATTTGCTTGCTAAAAAAATTCACATAATTCACATAATTCGGATTTTTGTGAAAATGACTCGCTTTTTATGAAAGGAGATAAAATGGCGCAATTACGTCGATTGCCGAACCTGGCTGCTTTGCGCGCTTTTGAAGCGGCGGCGCGGCACCAGAATTTTTCCCGTGCGGCGCAAGAAATCCACTTGACCCATGGTGCCATAAGCCATCAGGTGCGTGCGCTGGAAGAAGAATTGGGCGTGCCGCTGTTTGTGCGCCATGGCAAGCGTTTAACGGTCACGGCAGAAGGATTACGCTTTGCCGAAGTATTGCGCAAGTCGCTCGATGAGATCGCCAATGCGGCCGAAGAATTACGCAATAGTGTCGGGCATCAACGCCTGACGGTTTCCTCCATTCCCTCGTTTGCGGCGCGGTGGTTGGCACCACGGCTGGGGAAGTTTATCGATTTGCATCCTGAAATTGAACTCACCTTGCAATCGAGCTCGCATTTGCAAGATTTAACGCGCGATGCGATTGATGTGGGCTTGCGCTTTGGCCTGGGGCATTATCCCGGTTTGGTGGTGCAGCATTTGATGGGGGATTATCATTACCCGGTTTGTAGCCCACGCTTTAACGGCGGCCAATTGCCGTGTGCGCCGGGTGATTTGGCCCGCTTGCCGCTGTTGCGCTCGGACGAACTGTGGCTGCCATGGTTTGTCGCCGCCAAGGTGGATTTGCCCGAGCCAAGCGGTGGTTTGCGCTTTCAGGATTCGTCGATGTTGGTACGCGCGGCGGTGCAGGGTGATGGCGTGGGTTTGGTGCGCCACGTGGTGGCGGCGCAAGAGATGGCATCGGGCGAATTGGTGCGTTTGTTTGATGTGGCTGTCAAAAGCGACTTTGCCTATTATTTTGCCTGTACCGTTCAATCTGAGAAAAAGCCGCAGGTGGCGGCGTTTAAAGCGTGGCTGTTGGCGGAGATTGCGTTGTTTAAGGCGCAAAATAAGGGATTTGAGTTGTGAAAATAACCGCACAGTCAGGGCATGGTTGCGGCAAAGCCGATATAATCAAGCATCCAATGTGACCCGCCACAATGCCCTTTTTTCTCAGGAGTGTAACCATGACTAATTCAAGCGCTACCAAAACCGATCTGGTCGAGCAATTCAACCAACGTAGCGTTGCCACTTTCCCAGGTTATTTGGGCATCGTGGTCACCGAACTCGATCCGGCCAATTTCAAAGTCAGTGCCGAGCTGATGGTGCGGCAAGAGCTGATGGCTCCCAACGGTTTCCTGCATGCGGGCACCGTGGTCACGCTGGCCGATACCTGCGCTGGCTATGGTTGCGTTGCCACCTTGCCGCCAGGGGCTTCCGGCTTTACTACGGTGGAATTGAAATCCAACTTTTTAGGCACCGCACGCGAAGGAACGGTGGAATGTAGCGCCAGCATCGTGCATGCCGGGCGCACCACGCAAGTGTGGGACGCCGTGGTCAAGCATCGCGAAACCGGTAAAACCATGGCCCTGTTTCGCTGTACGCAAATGATCATGTACCCCAAATAAACCCACCACGCTATACCGTTACCATTACTTCATGCTCACGCCCGTCATCCACCAGCGCAATCGACATGCCTTCTTGCAGCATGCCATCGAGCATCACACTCGCTGGCGGGCTTTTTTCGCCGGGTTTTGCCACACTTTGATTGAGTGTGATTCGGTAGGGCGTGTTGCGATATTGGTAGTGGATGGTTACCGTATTCCACTCCGGTGGCAGGCAGGGTTTGAAGTTCAGGCTTTGGCCCCATAATTTGCCACCCTCCAGCGTTACGCCCAGAATCGATTCCAACATCAAACGATACATCCAACCTGCCGAACCGGTGTACCAGGTCCAACCGCCGCGCCCAATATGCGGGGCCACGCCGTACACATCGGCCGCAATCACATACGGTTCGACCTTGTATCGTGCAATCGCAGCGGCGCTGTTGCCGTGGTTGACCGGGTTGATGATGCGCACCAGATCGGCCGCTTTGGCGGCCGCGCCCATCTCGGCAAAAGCCATTGCCGCCCAGATTGCGGCATGGGTGTATTGACCACCGTTTTCACGCACGCCGGGCACATAACCACGGATATAACCGGGGTTTTGCGCCGATTTGTCAAACGGCGGGGCCAGTAACTGAATGATGCCATCGGCGCGCCGTACCAAATGCTGCTCCAACGATTGCATGGCTTGCTGTGCACGCTCCGGTTCTGCCGCACCGGACAGAACCGACCAGCTTTGGGCGATGGAATCGATCCGGCATTCGGCATTGTCTTGTGAGCCCAGGGCGCTGCCATCGTCAAAATAGGCGCGCCGATACCATTGCCCATCCCAACCATGGTCGTGCAGGGCCAGCCGCAAACTGGCAGCAAAGCTGTGGCAGCGCAGGGCGAAGGCGGCATCTTGCTGTTGGGTGGCAATGGGGGCAAAGTGCTCCAATACATGGTATAAAAAGAAGCTTAACCAAACACTTTCCCCCCGACCTTTGTTGCCAACCTGGTCCATGCCATCATTCCAGTCGCCGGAACCAATCAAGAGCAAGCCATGCGCACCCAGGCGCATGCCGTGCTCAATCGCACGTACCGCATGCTGGTAAAGCGTGGCTTTTTGCTCGGAGCGTAGCGGCAAGTCGTAAAAAGAATCTTCCTCTTCATGCAGGGCGCGTGCTTCGATGAAATGGACTTCTTGCTCCAGTACCGTACTGTCACCGGTGCTGCTGACGTAGCGTTGAACGGCCAGCGCCAACCACAAAAAGTCATCCGAACAACGGGTGCGCACTCCGCGATTGCCGGGCGGATGCCACCAGTGCTGCACATCGCCTTCGGTAAATTGATGGCCGGCGCACAGCAGCAATTGCTCGCGTAACAGCGCCGGTTCGGCATGCACCAGCGCCATCGCGTCTTGCAACTGGTCGCGAAAGCCAAACGCACCGCCAGATTGATAATAACCGCTGCGCGCCCACATGCGGCAGGCAATGGTTTGGTAGAGTAGCCAACCATTGGCCAGCACATTGAAAGCCGGGTCGGGGCTGGTGACTTGCACCACGCCCAGCGTTTGCCGCCAGTAAGCATGGACTTTTTTCAGCGCGTCAGCTGCCGCATCGGCCCCCCGGTATTGGTACACCAGGTGGCTGACATCGTCGCTGCGGCGGGTATCGGCCATACCCAGCACGAACACCAGCTCGCGCTGTTGGCCCGGTTCCAGATCAAATGGCACTTGCAGGGCGGCGCAGGGGTCCAGCCCGGCCCCGAGCTTGCCGGACAGGCGTACCCGCTCCATCACCACCGGGTTGGATAAGGCGCGATTGCGCCCAATGAACTCCAACCGATCACCAGTGACGCTGCGTTGCGAACTATCGACATCGAAAAACGCGGTGCGCTGGGAAAAACTGTTGTTGTAGGGGTTGCGCGCCAGTACCGCTTTGCTGGCCGGGTCGAGTTCGGTGACGATATGTTGCGCCGATTTGGGGCGCAAATCACCCAATACCCATTCCACATAGCCAGTGGCACTTAAGCGCCTTGGTCGGGTGGAGACATTTTTTACCCGCAACACCGAATATTTGATCGAGGCATCCAGCGCCACATACACGGTGAGTTCGGACTTGATGCCCTGTTCCTGATGTTCAAACACGCTATAACCAAAACCATGGCGGGTCAGGTATGGGCCCTGGCCACGGCAGGGCAGGGGCGTGGGCGACCAATAACGGGTGCTTTCTTCATCGCGCAAATAAAAGGCTTCGCCGCTGCCATCGCAAACCGGGTCGTTGTCCCATGGGGTAAGGCGGAATTCATGCGCGTTTTCGCCCCAGGTGTAGGCTTGGCCACTTTCCGAAATCACGCAGCCAAATTGCTTGTTGGCCAGTACATTTGACCAAGGGGCCGGGGTCAGGTTGGTGGCGCTGGTGACGATCAGATATTCTCGTCCGTCGGCACTGAAGCCGCCCAAGCCATTGCTCAATTGTAGGCCACGCCCTTCCAGCTCAAGCGCTTTGCCAACTTCATTTTCGCTCGCTTGCTTGCTATTGAATGTTTGCGCCAGCAATTTGGCCGGGCGCACTTCCTTCAGTTCACGCCGATTGATTTGGTCGAGCAGGCTGCCATTGGCATCGCTCAATACCACCCGTGCCACGGTTTGAAATAAAATCCGGTCTTCGGGGGAGATTTGATCCACCGTGCGCACAAAAATGCCGCCGGGGCGCTCGCCGCTGTGGGTGCCGGTGACGGCAGAAATGAGGTGCATGATTTGCTCTTGCAGCGATTGGCGGTAGCCGTTATGCTCGCCATTCCACAACACCAAATCCACCGCCAAGCCTTTCAAGCGCCAATAAGCATGCGCTTGCACCATTTGGCGCACCAGTTCAAAGTTTTCTGAACTCTTGATTTGCACCAGCACAATCGGCAAATCACCCGAAATGGCCGAACTCCATAAGCCCGATTGGCCGCGCTGGTTGCGCATTAAAATACTGGCTTCGGCGCGCAGCAAGGGGTTGAGGTAGATGACCGAATTGGCCAGCCGGCCATACAGTTGAGCATCCGATTCGCTGGCGTTTAATTGGCGCAGCATGACCTGGCTGTGGGTCCAGGATAATTCCACCACGCGCTCGGCCAAATGGCGGTCGCGATATTTTTCCACCAGATCCAGGCATTGTTCGCGGCTGCTGGCAATGCCGGTGACCAGATCGATGGTAGCGCTTTGTTCCGGGTCGAGCGTGATTTGGTAGCGGATGGCGACAATCGGATCAAGCACCGAGCCTTGGGTATTGGAGAGCGGGCCCGCATTGCGTAAGGCATTCGGCGAAGCCACGGTTTGGCCGCGTCCGATAAATTGCATGCGGTCGGTTTCATAGGAGACGGCATCAATCTCTGCGTCATGCAGCGCCAGCAGGTGAAACATCCACGGGTTTTTTTCATCAATTGAGCGCGGGCGACGGGTGCAGATGACGGCGTGCCGATCCGGTAAAATTTCGGTTTGCACAAACAGATTCGAAAAAGCCGGGTGGCTGGCGTCCGCCGCCGCATGGGTCAGCACCACTTCGGCATAGCTGGTGATATCGATGGTGCGCCGTTGGCGACCGCGATTGACGATGCGGGTGCGGCGTAATTCGATATCATCTTCCGGCGAGACCACGATTTCGGTATGGAGATTGATGTGATGGTCGCTACGGCGAAATTCGGCCCGCCCTTCGGAAAAAATCACTTCATATTGCTCCGGCACGGCGGCCGTGGGTTGCCAGGTGGTAGACCAAAACTGGCCGTTTTCCAAATCGCGAATATAGCAATAACTGCCCCAGTGGTCGCGCGTGCCATCCTCGCGCCAACGGGTGAGCAACAGCTCTTGCCAGCGGCTGCAACTGCCGCCGCTGCTGGTGAGCATCAGGTGGTAGCGCCCGTTGGAGAGCAATAACACTTCCGGGGTGCGTGGGTCGGCGCGCTCGAATACCCGTAGCGGCATTTCCTGGCTGGCGCTGGTGGTGCGAATATCGGCCAATTCGGTGGCATTGCAATAGTTGGCACTGGCGCGTGGAATTTTTTCGTGTAATAGCGAGAGCGTGGCCTGCAGCAGGCGGTCTGATTCAAAGCGCGCTTGCATTGGTTGCTCCAGCAATAAATACGCCAGCGACAAAAATCCCATACCCTGATGGTGGGCCATGAAAGAATGGATAATGGTGTTGCTCTGGCCGCGTGGCAGGCGGCTGGCGGTATAGTCGATGGCTTCATAAAAACCATATTTGCCTTCAAAGCCCAGCGCTGCCATGGCTTGCAAATTGGCGCAGGCCTGTTCCGGCAGCACCATCAGCGCCATCATGGAGGCATACGGCGCAATCACCAAATCATCGCCCAGGCCACGTTTAAAGCCCAGGCCCGGTACGCCGAAAGCGCGATACTGGTAGTTTAAGCTGGCGTCAAAGGCGTTATAGCCCGATTCGGAAATGCCCCAGGGCACATTGCGCTGCTCACCATATTCAATTTGACGCGTTACCGCCGCCTGACAGGTTTGAAACAGCAAGGTGTTGGCATAATTGGGCATGATTAACAGCGGCATCAGGTATTCAAACATGGAACCGCTCCACGACAGCAAAATCGGTTTGCCGCCCGCCACGGTGAGTTGCCGCCCCAGAGCAAACCAATGCTCCTGCGGCAATTGGCCTTGGGCGATGGCAATAAAACTGGCAAGGCGTGCTTCGGAGGCCAGCAAATCATAATAACTGGTGTCACGCCGCCGCTCGTTGACGTTATAGCCAATGGCCAGCAAATGGGTGCTGGCATCGTACAAAAAGGCGTATTCCATCTGCGCCAATTGGCTACATTGGCTTGCCAGTTTGGCCAAGTCCTGTATGCGTTGGGCGGCGCGTTGGACTCCCAGAGCCAGTAGTTGCCGGAATGGTTGACTCAGTTGCTGATTGGATTGTTGATCTGATGGTTGATCCAATTCACTGCCCTGATCCTGGGGTAACGGCCATTGTGCCAGTTCGCGCAAAGTGGGGATGGTGGCCAATTTGGGATCAGCTTGCAGCCAGCTGGTAGTGGGCGCGCTTGCCAGCCATGGGGCCAGAAAACTCAATTCGTCGCGCGCCTGTTGGCACTGGCGCAACCAGGCTTGTACCCAAGTCGCCAGCGGGCTATCTGGCGCGGTGCTGCCATCGGTTTGGCCTGCCAGCAGCTTGCTGGACAAGTGTTGCAAGCGTTGCAGACTGTCATGCAGCACCATCAAATTGATGGGCGGCGTATCGCAGGCCTGTTGTAATTCCAGGCAAAGCGGCTGCATTTGATGCTGTAACAGGGCATCGGCATGGCTGCGCAAAATTTGCCAGGTATCACGCAGGCCGGGAAACAAGCGCGCTGACATGATTGGGGCATCGGCCAGCGCCAGCAAACCGGGGCTTAAGGTGAGTAAATGGCCCGCCAGATTGCCACTGTCCACCGAGGAAACATACATCGGCTGCAACGGTTGCAGGGTTTGCGTATCGTACCAGTTGTAAAAGTGGCCTTGATGGCGCGCCAATTGCGTCAGCGTTTGCAGGGTGTTGGCGCAACGCACCATGCAGGGGCCAACCCCGATATAGCCAAAATCATAAGCCGTCAGATTGGCCAGTAGCGCCAGCCCGATATTGGTGGGCGAGGTGCGCCGTGCCACCACTGCCACCGGGTATTGCTGGATATTGTCGGGCGGTAAAAAATGATCGGCTGCGGTGATATGGGTTTCAAAAAACAGCCAGGTTTTGCGCGCCAGCAGGTGCAAAAATTGCTGTTGCGTCTCGCTCAATTGCGCGCCTTTGCGCACCATGGGTTGGCTGATCCACCAGGCGATCAGTGGGGCTATGCCCCAGATCAGCAAGATCGGGGTGGCGGCGGGCAGGGCCAGCGCTTTGGCGTGGTTCAAATAAGCCGCTACGCAGAGGGCCAGTGCCGGGTTGACCCACATGCTTTGCCAGTAACTAAGCCAATCCGGGTTTTCACTGCGTCCGGCCTGGCTGGAAGGCGTCCATTCCAGCAGGCGGCGGTGGCTTGCCAGTATGCGCCAGTGGGTGCGGACAATTGCATCCAGGCTGATGGCCGCTTCATAGGGTAAAAATACCAAGGTCAGCGCGGTATGCATGAAATGCTGTTGCGTGTTGCGTATCAGGGCGGCCAGATGCTGGTGCAGGCGCATATCCAGTGATTTACGCATCAAATTCACCCCCATCGAAAAGATGGCGGGCAAAAACAGAATCGCCAGGCTGGCACCACTCCAAAACCAACTGACCGGTAGCAAGATCCAGCCGGTCAATAATAAGCCGGTGAGGGCAGGCCCGACCAGGCTGCGGCGTAAATTGTCCAGCAATTTCCAGCGTGACAGCAGCGACAAGGGGTTGCTGTGGTCGGGGGCGTGCTTGTCCAGCATGCCACCCGTCATGGGGGTGGCGACGGTGGGCACCTTGGGCAGTGGCCCCGGTACGGCCGGTAGCAGCCAGGCCGCAATTTGCCAGTCGCCGCGCATCCAGCGGTGGCGGCGGCGCATGTCTTGCCGATACGATGAGGGGTATTGTTCGTGCAATTGCACGTCATTGAGCAAACCGGCGCGGGCGTAACAGCCTTCCAGCAAGTCGTGGCTTAAAATCCGGTTTTCCGGCATGCGCCCACCCAGGGCCTGCTCAAACATATCGACATCGTAAATGCCTTTGCCGATGAACGAGCCTTCGCCAAACAGATCCTGATACACATCCGAAACGGTGCGGGTATAGGGGTCAATGCCGGTTTCGCCGCTGCATAATAATTCATAGCGTGAAGCTTGCGCGCCCGGCAGGCTGACTGCGACCCGTGGCTGCAAAATGCCATAACCTTTGGTGACGCGCCCGAGTTTGGCATCGTATTCCGGACGATTGAGCGGGTGCGCCATGGTGGCGGCAAATTTGCGTGCCGCATCGCGCGGCAGATCGGTATCGATATCGAGTGTAATCACATAGCGGATATGGCCCAGATCGGCGCGCGCCCCAACGATCAATTCAAAGGTATTGGGCGCGTCGGCGTTGCGTAAAAAGGCATTGAGTGCGGCCAGCTTGCCGCGTTTGCGCTCATAACCCATCCAGATTTGTTCTTGCGCATTCCAGCAGCGCGGGCGGTGTAGTAAAAAGAATTGATCGCTACCGGTGTCCTGATATTTGGCGTTGAGTTGCACCATTTGCTCTTGAATATGCGCCAGCAAGCTGGCGTCGTCCGCTTCGCTGGCGTTGTTGGCGTCGGCATAATCGGTGAGCAGACAAAAGCGCAGATTGGCATCGCGATTGGCTAAAAACCGTACTTCCAGCGCCTCGCACAGGCGCTCGATTTGGTAATGTGCATGCGGCCCCGGCAATAGCATGGCCGGCACCACCACCAGGGTGCGTGCGTCGTCTGCAATGCCGTGTGAAAAATCCATGCGCGGCAAGGGGCGCGGCAGGCTGATCAGGGTGGCCAGCCAATTGACCAATGCCAGTGCCAGTTGGCTGCTGGCGATGAACGCCAGAACCCCAAGCAAGACCAACAAGCCGGGGCCAACCCCATCACCCCAGGCTTTGGCCACGATCAGGCCCGTTACCAGCATTGTGAGCAGGATGATGCCCGACAGGTAGAAGGTCAGCGGCGCAGCGGCGACTCTGGCGCACCACGCCAGCACACGGTTGCTCCCGACTGCGCCCGAACCTGCACCCGAACCTGCACCCGAACCTGCACCCGCACCCGCAACGCTGGCGGCGTGCGTAGCGCAAGCCTGCCGCAACCGGGGTAAGCCCTTGTCTACCAAATAATAGCCAATATGCGCATGGCGCGCCGTGCAACCCGAGGCATTACAAGCCGTTTGCGCCAATTCGAGCGCCACTTCGGCGATGTCCAGCTCCACCATCCGGGTTTGTTTGCCCACTTTTTCCACCGCATGGCGATACAGGTCACGCGTGGCAAAATCCATTTGGCAATATTCGCCCGCCGGGTCTTGGCGCAGGCATTGATCCACCGCACTCATGCTTTCCACAAACTCGCGCCAATCGATGCCGGACAATAAGCGCAGGCTGCCAATGCTGTTGCTGATTGATACCTGATCTGCCGCCTGTTGCTGCGATTCCAGTTGCACCATTTGCTCGATGCTTTGGCCCGATTCGGCCAGCTTTTGCTCCAGCCAGGTCAGCGGCAGGGTGAGGGTGCTGCTTTGTCCTTGCAAACGGCGTACCAGTTCGGCCACGAAGGTGCTTTCCATGGGCGGTTCCGAGCGCGCCATGTCAGCCACCAATAAAATTAATTGATTCGGTGCCGTGGCCACCGTTTCAGTCATTTTATCGCTCCATGAGCAAGCCAGATTGCGTTGATTATGGGCACTGGCCAGGCGCGCGGCCACCCGCCGCAGGTTTTCAATCAGGGCCAGCCGCAGCATGATGGGAATGGCCCATAATTCGCCCAGTTTTAAGATCGTCACTTGCTGGTAGGCGCTGACAAAGCTGGCCAAGCCTTCCGGGTCGATGCGGCCATCGCCGTGGGCAATGGTTTCCAGCGCAATATCATAGACTCGTGGCCACTTGCCCGAGTCAAACTGCGCCAATTGCGCGCGCTGCGACAGCCGCGCCAAGCGTGGCAATTGTTCGCTATAGTTTTTCGGCAAGTGGCGCTTGGCGGTACGGATTTGTTCTTCGATCAGGTAAAAATTGTCCAGCAGCCATTCTGCCGCCGGCGTAATCTGGCGCTCGTTACGAATCACGGCGGTCAGCAAATTACAGGTCTCAACGATGATGCTTTCATTTTGCGCCAGCCGTGCCAGCAGCATGTCGCGTCCACGGGTGAGGCTTAATTTATGCGCATTGGCCAGAATCCGCCCATATTGCTCCATCTGCAGGGCACTGAATAATTCATCCCGTAAGGGCAGGGCATCCTCCGGCGCTTTGCTTGATGGTAAGCTTGACGAGGAGGGCGAGGTGGGTGAGGTGGATTGATCGGCACCGGGGCTGAAGTGCCTGAAACAGGCAACGCAAGCTTGTTTCAGCGTGTGCAGATGGGCACCCAAGGTAGGTTGGACAGGTTTCAATTTGGACACTTCTTTCTGCATGGAAGGTTAGCTTTCAGCATAAGCTTTAATCGAAAGTGCAACTGTGCGCTGACCCACATAAGCCTTTCCGGCACGCATTATTGCCTGATTGGGGCCTCAATGTGCGTCAACGCACAGACTTGTTGGGTGTTAGTGTTTATAACGATAAGCAATAAGGTGCGATTCCATGAAGTCCACCAGGGAAGAGGAAAGTTGTAAGCGACTGTATTACCGTCAAATCTGTTTTTTCATTTATTTACCAAGGAGTCTATCGTGCAAGAATCAAGCCTGTTAAACGTCAGCCATGACATCGAAAAATTTGTCAAGGATGCGCAAACCCATTTTAATGATGCACTCACCCTGACCGGTGATAAAGCGCTGGAAGCGCAAAAACGCGGCATGCGTTTGTTGGATACGGCCTTGGGCAAGGCCCAGGATGCACGTAGCAGTGTGATGCATTCGGGCCGGGAAATGGCGGCCTCGGCCGACCACTTTGTAAAAGAAAATCCATGGCGCACGGTGACAGCGGCGGCGAGTATTGGATTATTATTGGGTGTGATTTTAGGTCGTAAGTAATTGCGTCTGGTCAGGCGGCATGCAAAAACGAACCTGGCAAACTCAGGCAAACACAGGGGGGTGAATCGTTACCGTGCAATCTTTGTGTTTGCCATCGTCAAAACAACATTCAAACAAGATTAACGAGCGCCTTTATGGTCTTTCTGGCCGTCGTTTTTATGCTTGCCTGCAACTTCTTTCTCTTCCGCCTTTTGTTTTTGCTTGATTTGCTCTTGCGTCATGGCGCTACGCGTTTGATCGGACTTTTGTTCATGCGGGTTGGTTTTTTGATTCATATATCCTCCATTGGGTTGATTTGGTTTTGATGCCATCGGATTCGAACCAGGTTCGGCAGCCGACTCAGAGCAGACAGTAGCCCGGATCAGGGTGTCATTCCGTGCGCTGGCGAACATAGTGAGAACATTTTAAAAAATAAATAATTTGCTCATAATATGTTGAAAAAAACCTTAAACCAGTTTGAAAGTGGCTTGCTGAGTGTGCCAGCGCACGGAATGCATGCTGCCTGACGCGCAAACTTGATTTTGGAGAACCTGCATTTTCAATCTGAAAAGGAATCATCATGAAGACTTTACGAATCTGTTTTAGCTGTGCCAGCATTTTGCTGTTGGGGGTAATGCTAAGCGCATGCCATGGGCCGGAGTACAATGCCGCCATGATGGGGCGTACCACCATTGACAATGAAATTGATGACTCGATGCTGTCCTCAATGGTGCGCACGGCGTTGCAGGCGGATCAATATGTGAAAAGTCTGGATGTCAAGGTCGAAACCTGGAAGGGCGAAGTCATGCTAAGTGGTTTTGTCAATACCCAGGCTGAAATTGAGCGCAGTGTGCTGGTGGCGCAAAGCGTGACGGGTGTGCGACTGGTCAACAATCAGGTGAGCTTGAAATCGGGCGTGCAAAGTATTGGCAATAAGGTGGATGACAGCATCATCACGACCAGCATTCAATCGGCCTTTCTGGCTGATGCATTGATGAAAAGCGGTGAAGTCTCGGTGGTGACGCACAAGGGGGAAGTGCAGTTAAGCGGTTATGTCGATAACCAATTGCAACTCACGCGCGCCTGGGAAGTGGCCTCTGCCGTGGACGGCGTGAATCTCGTGGTCAATCATCTGGAATTGAAGCGCTGATGCGGTAAGCTGAGCCGAGTGCGCCGGCAATTTCGGCGGCGGTGCGGCCATTGCCATTGCCTACCTGGCTACCCAGCAAGGCACCCAACACGCCAGGTGGTCAGGGTGCTCAGTGTGGCCATGCTGGCCAGGGCTGTGAGTGTGAATACGCCAGTCAGCAGGGTTTGTTTTAGTTTCATGATGTCTCCTTGGGGCAGTCGTGCCAATTAAGGAAATGTGTTGGGAAAGGGCGTGGCGCTGGTGGTAAATTGCCATACAAAATCGCTGGGGGTGAGAATGCCTTCGTTGCCGGACAAACCATTGCCCGCCAGATCGGTCACATTTTTACTCACCCGCATCGTGTACACGGTGCTATATTTCAGCGCGACGTTTGGTGTGAAACTGACGCTGGCGCGCGCCAGCGTGAGCGTACCTTCGACGGGCATACCCGCTTGGGTGAGGGTGATGTTGGCGCGGTTGAGGCTGCTGGCATCCATTTCTTCGCTGAAGTTGACCAGCAAGCGCGGGACGATTTCAATCCCCACCGCATTATTGTTGGGCTCGATGCGGGTAACAAAGGGCATGGTGGTATCGAATGTGCTGCCGGTCTGGGTGCTACCCTGGCTGCTGTTGTCGGCCGTGGTGGCGCTGCCACCGCAACCGGCCAATTCGGCTGCCGCGAGGCAAATACCGGGCCACAGCCACAGCCATTGGCGCAAATGGGTTTGCACGGGCACTGGTTTGAAAATGGGCTGCGATGGATGATTCAGGCATTGATTCATGGCGTACTCCTGTTTTGGCGATGGAATCGGCGAGGTATGCATTTCTGGTCTGGCTGGCACCCGATGGAATATGTCAGCAACCGGGTGAGGATGCGCCAAACCGATGAATCGTTCTGTTCGATAGCACACCTAAGGCACTATCCTGGGGGGAATATTGCCGTCGCAAGCGGTGATGGTTGGGATCAGTAAGTGGTTGCCAAATGTACTGCGCTCATTTGTGGCCATTTGCTTCTTGCTGCCGCTCGTCACCCACAAGACCCAACAAGATGGCATTCGATTGCGCAAGCGCCTCTTTCTTCCATGGCGTGTGCTGCAATGCAAACCGCACCTTGGCATCCTCGGCCACAATCAATTGTTGCACGGCCAGCGTGGGGATGGGTAATTCCAGCCCCGCCATTGCTTTAATCGAAATTGTCCGTACTTTTTTGCCCGCAGCCAAGGCCGCTATTTCCATTTGGGTGCCGGGTAGATTGAGATACCAATTCAGGTAGGCGGGCAACACCTCTTTCTGCGACCTAATGCGAATAATCATCAGCAGCGTACCGCAAATGGTTTGCGGCAAGTCTTTTTCGATCAAAATTGTGAACGTATAGGGGCTACGTTCCGGCCCTGGTTAAAACATTCAAGGGCAAGCGCTGCGCGAGGGTGCTTCTCGCCGTTGCTGATTTTTTTGCGGTGGGTGACGTTGCCGTGAATGTCGAACTGGCAGTGCCAATCGTTAAACATTCTTACCCGTTTGTCCGGTATCAGAAAGTCGAAGTCGCCCAGCAGCAGGTTGCTAGCCGGATCGAAGGTGAAACTTTCCTTGTGGTCAGGGAATTGCGCATCCAGAATGCGGCCCACCGGGTCGTATTTGAAGCGCGAACAGGTAATTAAAAAATGGCAGATGCTCCTGAGATAAGTTGGCCGCCACACCCGCCCTCCGGCCCTTCCTCGACTTGGGCGGAAAAAAAACACTCGCTGATCATGAGGTAGCACATGGTCTCATTAATCTGACATCTACGATCCAATGTACTGATAGTCCATCTTGTAGCTACCGTCGGATGCAACAAACTCTGCATGAAGAATTAGCTCCGTTTCATTCTCATCTGCATCAACTAAAACACACTCTACCCCATACGTATTTAGTTGATTCATTTCAAAAACATTAAACAATGGTTTATTCACCCTTGCTTCTGAATGTCTGGCAATATTCAAAGGCTTTACTTCTTGCCAATGCCCAAAGTAATCGGTGATAACTTCCCTAATTTCACAAATTACTTCTTTAGAGATACCAAAATTTTGAGTTACTTCATCATCTTTGTTGGCATTAATCAATGCCAACAGTTCGCCAATCATGGAATGGAACGTTATTTTATCCATTTATCTTCACCGCTTTCTATTATGTAGAATTTTTGTAGGCGTCCCTGAATGGCCCCCTACCCCTTTTAAATATTCTTTAGCTTTCATCGTTGCACACAAAGATGCTTCTGGACTCAATCCAGCAGATCTGAGCGACTTGTATGCTACTACGCTCTCACCTCCTAAAAGCCCCCCATTGGTCGCACCTTTTTGCATTTGGTTTGCATTGTAATGCGGAGTTCCTCGGGTGGTTCGATCCTGATTTCGCCCTTGAAGACTAACTGCTATCGCATCATTGTAGTTATAGCCAGGAATACCGTTCACCGCAGCATCTTGGTAAATGTGATGAGAGTCCTGCAAGCCACCAATTTTACTAACGTCGCCATGGCGACCAAGTACGACTCCTTCATTCGCAAGAATTTCATCGC
>JBKJLF010000832.1:0-7703 GCA_046597185.1 Burkholderiaceae bacterium
TCCCTGGCCATGGTTGTTGGCATGGTTTTGCTGATTCAATTACCGCTGACCGGGGCTTTGGGTGCAAACCTCAATTGGTCGGTGTTTATGGCCGCGAGCGCTTTATCGGTGGCGCTCATTTATGGCTTGTCGATTTTATGTTCGCTCTACCCGGCATGGCAAGCGAGCCGCTTAAGCCCAAGCCAGGCACTGCACTACGAATAAATTTTATCCGCCGCCAAACCCTGGAAACAACAAACCTGAGCCGACTTCGCCCGCCGCCGCAAATAAATTGGCTGTGGGCGACCAAGGTGGTTGACGGCAATCGGCGTTTGCTGTTTTAATACCAAACAATGTAATGCAAGTGCCCGGCTTTCGCGCCGGGTTTTGTTGGTTTTGTTGGTTTTATCGGCCTTACTGGCAAGCACGAAAGGAGGCTCTCTTCAAAAAATAAATCGCAGCAAACAAAATAACAAGAAAAAAGACACCCAAAAACAAGCATTAAAAAAAATAATATACAAATCATAGATAGCTGTAAAAATAGTTTCACTTACTGGAGAATAGAATAATGAATACACCATTCCGTATCGGTTTGCGATCCCTCGTGCCCGCTCTTGTCATAGTCGCCTTTGGCTCAGAAGCCGCAGCCAGCACCCTCAACCAAAATGTTTCCTGGACCATTGACCGCGCAGCCACGACCACCAAGTACCGCGTGGTGGCGTATGGCGATTCGATCTACGCTGGTTATAACGGCTCGACCGTCAGCGCGGCAAAATACGCGGCTCCCACGGTGGGTGCCGAGTATATTTCCGCACAATGGAACGTGGACATCGAGAGCGTGCGCCGCGCCAAATCCGGCGCGGTGGCCAAAGATGTGTACGACAATAAAATCGTGGCCGAGCGCTCTTACATGCAGGACAGTAGCACCCGCGTGGTCACCTTCGAAATGTGCGGCAACGATGGCTTGCAAGCACGTACCGCCTTCAAGGGCCAGACCGACACCTGTAACTACGGCGTGTTGACCACGGCCGAAGCCAATTGCAAGACTTATGTTACGGCGGCGATGGACTACATCAACGCCAATGCGTATGCGGGCACCAAGCTCAAAGTCGTCGCCACCCTGTACTACCCGGGCTATGCGGCGGACAATACACAAAGTGCCTGCAAGGACGCCAGCACCGGTGCGACGGTGAAAATGCAAGACAAATTTTTAGCCGTCATGGCGCGCATGAACCACATGATGTGCGATACCGCACGACAAAAAGGCTTCCAGTGCGTTGATAACTTTGCCCAGTATATGGGGGCCGAATACGATAGCAATGGCGATGGCCAAATCGACTCGGCCGCGTTAGCTTATGTGGCAGGCGAGAGTCAGGCCAGCTATGTCAACCGCATTACCACCACCTTGCGCGCTACCATCCGCGACGCCAACACCCATTTTGTTTCATCGGGTAGCAGCTTCGACTACATCCAGTCTGACGACACCCATCCGACCTACAATGGCAGCACCGTTTCGGCGGGTCTGTTTGGTGGCAGCACGGGCACGGGCGCAGCACGCTATACTTCATTTTCTGGCGGCAAAAACCCGATCTGGAATCAGTATGGCCACGAGCGCATGGGCTGGTCTTTGTCTACCTTTAACCCGGCGGCCCCCTTGAGCGCCAAAGCCAAAGCCAGGTAATGCCATGAGTACACCAAGCCGTTCTAACCCATCATCCGCCAACGCTGGCGCACTGGCGTGGTGGCCAGCGCTGGGCTATCTGGCTGTCGCGCTGGGGCTGGTGGTCGGCGGCCTGGTGTTTTTATGGTTCTCACCTTCGTTGCCAAGTGCCGCTGGCAACGAAGGTGACAGGACAAGCAGCCAAGCGCCCACTACCAGCGCCACGGTTGCGGCTGGGCCACCGCGCGTGGCAGGTGCAACGGGCGTAACCAGCGTAGTGAGCGGAGAAGCCAAGCCAGCCGCCACAGCGCCACCTGTGGCCGAAGGCAACACCGACCCCACGCGTGACCTGTCCAGTTATGTGATGCGCGGCCAAAAACCAACCATGCCCGAAGTGATTGAACGCCTGCATCAGGCCGGCATACACAGTGGCTTGGGGGCATTCTCGCCGCCCGGCACGCGCCCGGCCTTGATCGGGCTGGCGGTGCCGGAGGATTTTGTGCTACCCGATGGCTATGTGCGCCATCATCAGGCCACCGATGATGGCCAGCGCATCGAGGCGATATTAATGTTCGCGCCGGATCGCCAATTTTTCGATACCGCCAAGCGCCCGATAGTGGTGCCACAAAACCGCGTGGTGCCACCCGAATATGCGCCACCCGGTCTGCCGATTCGCCGTATTGTGCTACCCAAACCCATCGACCCCGCCGGGATTTGAACACGATGACAGGTATTTTTGCCGGGGCCAACTGGCGCACTCTGGCGGGTATTTTGGCGGGCATTCTGGCCAGTGCAGCACTCGCTGGCTTGTATGCCCGTGGCCGCATGGGCTGGCTACTCGGTTTTGTGATGTTGGTGCCGTGGCTGCGCACGCTGGACGCGCGCCAGACACGCGCGGGCGCGCTGCTGTGCGCGTGGGCGATGTCGGTAGCGTTTACGGCGGCGGTGTTTTTCTGGTTTGGCATCGCCATCGGTAATTACACCCAGGTCGGCGCAGCCACTGGCCTGGTACTACTGCTATTGTGTGCGCCGCTGTTTCAAGCGCAATTTATGGCCTTTGCACTGGTACGCCATACGGTTGCGCGCCGCCACGGCAAGGGTGTGGGCGCGTTGGCGGCGGCCTGCGCCTGGGTGGCGATGGAATGGCTATTGCCCAAATTGCTGGGCGATACGCTCGGTCACGGGCTGTACCCTTCGCGCTTGTTGCGCCAAGGGGCCGATGTGGGCGGCGCGGCGGGCCTAACGCTATTGCTGCTGCTGGCCAACGAAGGCGTCACCTGCGCACTCGCACGCCGTGCAGACGGCTTGCGCACGCAAGCCAAAGCGCTGGCGCTGGCTGCGCTGGTGCCGCTGCTGCTGGCGGCTTACGGCATGGTCGCCTTATCAGCCAATCCATTAGCCAATCCATTAGCCAATCCATTAGCCAATCCATCGACAGCCCCATCAAACAATGCATCAAACAACCCGGCCCCTGCCACCAAACCATTGCGCATGGGCTTAATCCAATCCAACATCGTCGATTACGAACGCCAACGCCAACAGCATGGCGCTTATGAAGTGGTGCGCAAGGTGCTCGACACCCACTTCGCCATGAGTTATGACGCGGTAGTACGCCAGCACGCCGACGCGGTGCTGTGGTCAGAAACCAGCTACCCCACCACCTTTGGCCACCCCAAAAGCCCAGCCGGTTTCGAGCTGGATCAATCGATTCTGGACATCATCAATTCGGCAGGCGTTCCCTTCGTATTTGGCACTTACGACCGCGACGCCGCAGGCGAATACAACGCCGCCGCCTTCGTCGCCCCCGGCACGGGTCTGTTGGGCTTTTACCGCAAAACCCGCTTATTCCCCCTCACCGAATACGTGCCGCCCTGGCTCGACTCGCCACGGCTGTGGCGCTGGTTACCGTGGGCTGGCACCTGGCGACCCGGCAATGGCGCACGGGTGTTTCCGCTACGTCTGGCCGACGGGCGCGAAATTGCCGTGCTACCGCTGATTTGCCTGGACGATGTCGATACCAGCCTGGGCATTGCCGGGGCCAGACTTGGCGCGCAGGCAATTTTAACCATGTCCAACGATGCCTGGTTCACCGACTGGCCGCAAGGGGCCAGCTTGCATCAGGCGGTGGCGGCGTTTCGCAGCATCGAAACCCGCCTGCCGCAATTTCGCGTGACCACCAACGGCTACAGCGGTGTGATTGATGCAACGGGTAGTGTGAGCGCTGCAAGCCGCATGGGCGAACGAACGCTGGTGATTGGAGAAATAGCGCTGCGCACGCCGCCACGCACGCTGATGGTGATGTGGGGCAATTGGGTCGGCCCGACGGCGCTGGCCTTGCTTGGTTTGCTGGCTGCCATCAACGCCATGACGGCCGTAGCGGCAAGACCGTGTTGGCGCACATATTATGCGCAAAGCCGCGCGGCAGCAGAAGCCGACACCGCCAGAGCAACAGCCTTTCCGCTCAAGCTGGCCGTACTCCCGCCCGCCGCCCGCGTGGCCGCCGGGCTGTTGCGCTGCTTCGCGCGCGCCAGTTTGCTTTGGATGGGGCTGATGATCTTGCAAAACGATGCCTTGCGCGGCAACACGCTGGCGCAAATTCGCATGTTCACCGCGCTGTTTCTTGCCCCGGAGGCGGCTTGCTGGTGCATACTGCTGGCCTTTACGGCGCGCGCCACGATCGAAAACGGCATGCTGGTGCTGGCACAGGGCGCACACCGCATCGAAATTCTGCTTCACGAGATCACTGCGCTCGAATCATGGCGCTTGCCCCTGCCCTGCTCCGGTGCCAGCTTGCGCCTCCTCTCGGGCCAGTACTGGCGCTACGGCCTCGCGCTCGCCAATCCGCCCGCACTGGCGCTGGCGCTGGCACGGGCACGGGCACGGGCACGGGCACGGGCACGGGCACGGGCAACGACGCAGGCGCAGGCGGACGGCGCGCACCCGCCCTCGCGCGTGGCGCTGTATGAACAAGCGCGCCTGAGCATGCGCCGTGGGCGCTTGAGCCACCCTGTCACCCGCTACCTGTTACTCCCGCTCGCACTGGCGCTGCCGGCCTACTATCTACATCAACACATTGCTTACGGCAGCGGTTTTGGCGAATACACCAGCTTTGGCCTGAAGGCGTATGCCACAGGTTTGACGTTGTGGTGGGCAGCCTGGGCAATTGGCGTTACACTATGCGGGGCGGCGCTGCGTGCATTGATCGAAATCGGTACGCTGGCAACCCTGTTACTCTGGCCCAGCCATGCAAATCAGGTGCGGCAGTGGCTGGAGGCAGGCGGCAACGCGGCGCTTTACCTTGGTTTGCCGGGGTGGCTGCTGCTACGCATTTATGGTGCATAATCTTAATCAAAAAGGCGCTTCAAACCATGTCAGCAATATCAGCAACCCCGGCCAACCCGGCAAGCTCGCCGCGCACCCGGATTTTAATTATCGATGACGATACATCGGTACAGGTGTCGCTGGCTTTATTGCTGAAACAATCCGGCTTTGCCACTGGCACCGCAGATGATCCGAAACAAGCCCTCGCTATACTGGAAGATTGCATGGCTACCAGCCCGGTCGATTTGGTCTTGCAGGACATGAATTTTTCCATGCAAACCAGCGGCGAAGAAGGCCTCGCATTATTGGCCAATATCAAGCAACGCTATCCGCAATTGCCCGTTTTATTGATGACGGCGTGGGGCTCGATTGCGCTGGCGGTAAAAGGCGTGAAGCTGGGTGCCAGCGACTTTTTTACCAAGCCATGGAATAATGCACAATTGGTGCAATTGATCCGCACCACGCTGGAATTAGCCAGTGCCGACCCAATCAACAGCGCCGCCAACAACAGTGGCAGCAGCGCGCCAAACCGGCAACAACAGCGCCAGGCACTGGATGCCCAATTTGATTTCGCCGACATCATCGGCGAGCACCCGGAACTCTTGAAAGTCTTATCCACCGTAGGTCGAGTCACCAAAACCCGTGCGGCGGTATTAATTTTGGGCGAAAGCGGCACCGGCAAAGAACTCATCGCCGATGCCTTGCACCGCAACAGCCCACGCTCGGCCAAGCCTGCCGTCAAGGTGAATATGGGCGCGATTACCTCATCGCTATTCGAGAGTGAAATGTTTGGCCATGTCAAGGGCGCGTTCACTGATGCCAAAACTGATCGCCAGGGCCATATCGCCAGCGCCTTTCAAAGCACGTTGTTTCTGGATGAAATTGGCGAACTGGGGCGCAGCGACCAGGTCAAGTTGCTACGCGTATTGCAAAATCAAAGCTACCAGGCAGTAGGGGCCAGCCAAACCAGCCAGGCCGATATAAGAGTGGTGTCCGCCACCAACCGCGAGCTGGCCGAACTGGTGGCGGCAGGGGAATTTCGCGAAGACTTGTTTTACCGCCTCAACCTGATCACCATTCGCCTGCCCGCTTTGCGCGAGCGCAGGAGTGATATTCCCTTACTAGCCACCCGTTTGATTGCGCAACTGAGTAGCGAATATGGGATGGACGAAGTCAAACTCAGCGCGCCCGCGCTGGAATGGTTAAGCGCCCGCCCCTGGCCCGGCAATATCCGCCAACTCAAACAAACGCTGGAGCGCACGCTGTTATTAATCGGCAAACCGGTGCTGGATGTGGCCGACTTTATCGATGCCGAACACAGCGAAGAGCAAAGCCGCCAGGGTAAATTGACGGTGGATGGGTTAACGCTGGAACAAGTCGAGCGGCATATGATAGAAGCGGCGATGCAGCAGCACCAAGGCAATATCTCACGCGTGGCCAAAGCCCTGGGCTTGAGTCGCGCAGCTTTGTACCGCCGTCTGGAAAAACATGGCATGGCGGGTGAAGGCCAGGCTCCGACGGACGACAATGATGTGGACGAGGGGCCGGAATGAATTTGCGCAGACGCTTGCAAACCTGGCTGATCGGCCTGCATCTGGTATTTTTAACACTCACCCTCGTGCAGTATCACCAGCAAGCCGGGTGGATGATGGCGCTGGAAGGCTTCCTGCTGCTGACTTTTATTGGCGGCTGGCAGCTCATTAACCAAGCCATGCAACCGCTGGACTATGCGCAGCAATTTCAGGAGCTGTTACAAGACCACAACTACGCGGCCCGCATGCGCGCCAGTCCGCACGACAAGCTGCCTGGTTTGGTTACGAGTTTTAATCAAATGCTGGATGCGCTGTATCAGGAGCGTTTAAAGTTGGGCGAGCAGCGCGGCTTTTTGGCGCAGTTATTGGAAGCCACGCCCAGCGCGGTGGTGGTATTTGATTTTGATGGCTGCATCAGCTTACTCAACGCCAGCGCGCAACGCTTGCTGGGTTTGCCGCAGGCAATCGGGCTAACGCTGGCGCAATGTGTGGATAAGGTCAGCAGTGTCCCCGCCAGCCAACGCGCCTACAGCCTGCTGGCCCAGTTAAGCGCGCTCGACACCCTGGTACCGGGCGAAGCGCGCCTGTTGACCGATGCCGACGGCAGGCGCTACCGCTGCCAGCGCAGCCATTTTTTTGATCGCGGCTTTGCGCGCCAGTTTTTATTGCTGGAAGAAATCACCGAAGAATTGGAAAGTTCGGAAAAAGCCACCTATGAAAAACTGGTGCGGGTATTGGCGCATGAGGTGAATAATACGGTGGCAGCCACGGGTTCGGTGTTGGAGTCGCTACTGTTTTACCAGCAACAGCTAACGCAAGCGGATCAACTCGACTTTAGCACCGCGATTGACGCCGTACAGCGCCGCAACCGCCATTTGGGTGAATTTATTGAACGCTTTACTCGGGTGGTGAAAATGCCGGAACCAGAACGCCGCCCGACCGATTTGCTGGCGCTGCTGGAAGGCATTGTGCAACTGTATCGCGAACCATGCAGGAATAAAGGAATACGGCTGGCGTGGGGGCAGCGCGATGCACCCGGTTTGATTAATCTGGATAGCCATTTGATGGAGCAGGCTTTGTTGAATATCGTGAAAAATGCGGTGGAAGCGGTAGAGGCGACGCTGCGGGAAGATGGCGCGGCGCAGGGGCTGATTCGGCTGGAGTTGGTACGGCAGGACGATAGCAATTATGATAATAATGGCAACAATGGC
>JBKJLF010000875.1:0-9195 GCA_046597185.1 Burkholderiaceae bacterium
TGATGGCGTTGACGATCAGATTGGAAATGATACGCCAGAAAATATCTTCATCGGTCATGATGGCAAAATCAAGCGCAGAACGCGAGCCGCGCTCTGGTCGGCTTGGGTCAATTAATACCGACAAGGTTCCTTTGTACAAATTAAAGCCGATACCTTTGTCATGTGCGGCATTTAAAAATTGCGCCCACAGGCGATCAGCCAGATATTCAACTGAAACCAATTCAAGGGTTGGGGCTTCCAGTTTGGTGGTGATTTTGGCATTGTGAATCGTGTCGTCGATCAAATGACCCAAGCCATCGACTGCAGAAATGAGCTTTTGCGCATAGTCTTCTTGCTCATGCTCGGTGTGCGCTTGCGTCAGTTGCCGCGCGAAATACGAAATGCCCATCAAGGGCTGAGCCAGATCATGACTGGCATCGCGTAGGACTTCATTGCGTTTGGCCAAATCAACCAGCATTTCTTCGCGTTGCACATTAGCAGATTGCAACTCAACATTTTTTGTGGCGAGTTGATCCAACACGATTTCACGCTGTTGCCTCGCCAAATCCAAAGATTTTGCGGATTCAAAGTGAAGTACATTCTGAGAATAAATATATTTATGTATTTTTCTATGATAAATACATATACCAATCGCAACTAAAAAGGCAATATAATAGAGGTAGAAATAGGCTTGATAAAACCAGAAAATGTACCCAATAGTGAAGGTAACAGCTAAAGTCCAATAGGCTTGTCTTCGGTGGTGTTCCTCAAGCCGAATTCGCCTGAACCTGGTAGTTGAATGTTTGCGCCACAATCCAATCACGCCAAACACAGGCCAAGCAGCATAAGCTTCGCCGTGTGTATTTTTCTCATCGATTAGTTTTGCAGGCAACAAAAGGCGAGTAAACTTTAAAAAGAAAAAAGAATTTGCCAATATAAAGAAGATTGCGGGAGATAAACCAAAATAGGAGAGGCAAAGCCCTACGAAAGTCGTCAAGACTTCATACAGTAGAATTTCTCTTATGTCCCATACCAATTCATTATTGGTAAAGCACAAGCTCAGCGTAAAAACTGAGCTTGTCAAAAAGAAACCCCGAATATACCAATCGAAACTTATGGGTATTTTTTGCAACAATGTACTAACAAATATTTCTGCAGAAAGTATGAATGCCCAGAGCAAAAATCTTGTAACAATCTCGGTTGCTAAAATTGGATTCATGTATTCCGGTCAGGGACGACGCCCGTTAATTATCTATTTCCCACCCTGATTTCCATTCGTAGCATCACCGACGCTAATGTCCAGAGTGGTTGCTCCATCACCAAAAGCAGCCGCATAAGGTGATACGTGTTGATGCGCATCCAAAGCGGCCACAGGAATTACGCCTATAGCACTAAACAAATCAAAATTGAACATGGTTGTCTCCATCTAAGTTGGTCAGGGAAATTGCAGTATATCAATAATTTCCAGTCATTGGAACTTTTTTTTGGGAAACTTTCTCATTCTCAAAAAGAAAACAACATTGGGCGCAAAAAAGGCTATGCAGCCTATTATTTCACAAAAATGCCCTACAATCCCCAACGTCTTTACAACAGAAAATTATTTTGCTTCTCAATGCAGCGCGATGGCGGTTAATCGTCTCTCCGGCGGTGTTGCGGGTACTTGCTATGTTACAATACACTATTGACGTTTTGCAGTATAACTCATCAACTTTCGTCAATCCGTATTATAATACAAGGCGGCAATCAATCGCGATACTTTTGCATGGTTAGCAATGCCTTGATTTTAACAACACCCTAGCAAGTTCTATTTCACCTGGTTAAATTATGACACAACTATTCAACGAAAAAATAATGATTGTAGAAGATCATGAAATGATCATCGATAGCGTGGTTAAAAGTCTACGCGACGAGTTTGAAGTTGTCGTGGCTAAAACCCCCGAAGAGATGCGTGCCAATCTGGCAAAAGACCGTTATGCTTTGGTTTTGATGGATTTGGATTTGCGCGATGGCTCCAGTGGCATCGATCTGTTGCCAGAATTAAACAATGCGCAAATTCCAACCATGATTCTTTCGGGCACCGCATCCAAAGCGGATTTGCGCACCTGCGTTGCCATGGGGGTGCGTGGTTTTTTTGATAAACGCGACAGTGAATCCAAACTTTTGCCCTCGATTCAAGCCGTGGTCGCGGGATATCAATCCTTCCCACCCGGCGTATTGGCCAGTTTGCATCAGGATGACCACGATAAATTGCCGCGCATGTCCAAACGTGAGTTGGACGTGTTAAATCAGGTGTTTGTGGTGCCAGTGCGTCCCAACGAAGTGATCGCAGAAGGCTTGAATCTTTCCACTGGCCGCGTCAAAAACATCCTGACCGACTTATTCCGCAAATTTGAAGTCAATACGCGTCATGAATTGTCGCTGGAAGCGCGGCGTCGCGGTTATCACCCGGAACAGCGTTCCCCCGTTATCGCTCCCCGCAAGGCCTTGGGTTCAAGCATACCCGCCAGCGCGCTCAAACCCAAAGTTGAACCGCAAGTGGAAGAAGTGCTGGATGACGATGGCGAGGATTGGCACGATACGCACTAAGCCATCATTATTTTGAAAATAAATTTAACAGGCGTTTCAAACGATGAAATGCCTGTTTTTTAAAGTGCTACCTGCTCAGGGTGGAATTTTTCAAATGACTGAATGATTTGTCGCCATTGATCCGGCACAGCAACACCTTTCCCAATTTCCGTATCGGTGTAGACATAGGTCTGTTCACCACTGATGATCATTTTTTGCCCCAAATAGATTTCTTGCACAAAGCGCAATGAGGAGCGGCCTAATTGCGCACAGCGAAAGCCAATTTCCAACTCATCATCAAAGCGGGCGGAAGCAAAAAATTCCACCACCGATTTGCGCACAAACAATACTCGCTGCGCCTTGTGCTGCGCCATGGCATTGGGCAAACCCAGTGCACGACAATATTCGTCAAATGCGACATGGATGTATGCGGGATAATGTGCGTTAAAAACAACGCCCACTGGGTCAACCTCTGCCCAGCGTACCCGCAAACGGTGAAAAAAGACAAAATCGGTATGGGCCATAATCTTAACTTCCCGCCTTTAATTTGGCACGCAATAATTCACCAATTTGGGGCGTGGCCTGGTAAGGATCACCCGGATTGGTTTGGCTGACTATTGCACGCATCCGAACTTCTACATTGGATAAGGCGTGCGGATGGGAATAGATATAAAATTGGCCTTGCTCAATCGCATCAAAGGTGAGCCGCGCCACATCACTGGCACTCACTTTACCTGAGCTGACGGCTTTTTCAACCAAGGACTGCGCCGCTTTTTGGCTGGCAGTGGCCTCGCCCGCCAAATCAGAGCGATTTCGATTCGATTGGGTAATGCCAGTGGGCACAAAATACGGGCACAATACCGATGCCATAATTGGCGCATTGACCAATTGCAAATCGTGATAAAGCGATTCAGACAAGGAAACCACGGCATGTTTGGAAACATTGTAGATGCCCATCGCCGGGGCATTCAATAGACCAGCCATTGAGGCGGTATTGACAATATGGCCTTCGTAATCAGGGTCTTGTTTGGCACAGGCCAGCATCAACGGCGTAAATATTCTTACGCCATGGATGACACCCCACAGATTGACGCCCAATACCCATTCCCAATCGGCGACCGTGTTTTCCCACACCAAGCCGCCCGAGCCAACGCCAGCATTATTAAATACCAAATGCACCGCGCCCCAGGTCGTCATGGCGGTATCGGCTACCGCTTGCAGCTGGATCGCGTCGCGCACGTCACAATGCCGGGCAATCACTTGTGCACCTTGCGCGGCAAGGTCGCTTCGGGTTTGCTCGAGGGCATCGTCCTGAACGTCGGCCAAAACCAATTTCATGCCATATTTGGCACCGAGTAAAGCAAATTCACGACCCAAGCCACTGGCGGCACCAGTAATCACGGCGACACGATTTTCGAGTGTTTTCATAAATATAAACCCTTACAAATTGTTTTTGCCAACTGATGCATGTTTACCCGACCGCCGAAACCCCGCCATCCACCGCCAACACTTGGCCAGTGATGTGCTTGCTGGCATCGGAGGCAAACAACAGGGTTGCCCCTTTTAAATCTTCATCGTCGCCAATGCGCTGCAACGGAGCGCCACGGGCCAATTGCTCTTCGCCCAAATTATCCAGGGTGCCCTGAGTCATTTTGGAGGGAAAAAAACCGGGGGCCAGCGCATTCACGGTAATACCATAACGGCCCCATTCCCCAGCCAGGGTTCGGGTGAAATTAATCAGCGCCGCCTTGGAGGTATTGTAGGCAATGGTTTGCATGGTGCCCGGCGGGTTACCGGCAAAACCGGCAATCGAGGCGACATTAATGATGCGTCCATAGCGGCGCGGGATCATTGATTGTTTGCCGATGGCTTGGCTCAGCAGGAAAATGCTCCGAATATTCAAATTCATCACTTTGTCCCAAGCCTGAATCGGGAAATCTTCGGCGGGTGCTCCCCAAGTTGCGCCAGCATTATTGATCAAAATATCAATATGTCCCAAGGCCGCCAAACTTTGCTCGACCAAAGGCCCAATCGCCGCTTCATTACTTAAATCCGCCACCAAAGCCGAGGCCGAAATGCCTTGCTGTTTCAATTGTTCGCAAGCATGATCAAGCTCATGTTGCTTTCTTGCCGTCAGTATCACTTTGGCCCCTTGCTCGCCCAAGGCTTGCGCCATTTGGAAACCCAAACCACGCGAACCACCCGTCACCAGGGCTGTTTTTCCGCTTAAATCAAATAACTGCTCAATACTGCGAATTTTGCCTGTCATGCGTAACTCCATAAAAAAAGCGCTGGCTAAACGTCAAGTCAAAACCAGTCGTCTTGCATTTGTAAGGTGGTGGTATCAATACTGGCCAGCAAATCCAATTGCTGGCTCACTTTGGGCAGTTCCCAGTGAAAGAAGTACTGGCAAGCTTGCATTTTGCCTTTGTAAAAATCATCTTCCTGCGCATGCGCCAGCATGGCTTGCTGCAACCAGAACCAGGCAACTGTGATATGCCCCATGGCTTCGAGGTAGAGCGAGGCATTGGCCAGGGTTTTATTCATGTCGCCCGTTGCGTGCAAGGCTTGGGTGACTTCGACCGCGCGTTGCAAAGCACTGCCCAGCGCGCTGGCATAGCCCGTGAGCGCGGGTACGGCCATTGCCGCAGCGATGGTGGCTTGCACTTTTTGGGCAAAGGTTTTGAGTAGCAAGCCTTGCTGCATCACCACTTTGCGGCCCAATAAATCCAGACCGTGAATGGCATGCGTTCCTTCGTGAATCGGATTGAGGCGATTATCCCGATACATTTGTTCCACCGGAAATTCACGCGTATAGCCATAGCCGCCATGCACTTGAATCGCCAGATCATTGGCGGCCAGACACCATTGCGAAGGCCAGGATTTGGCAATCGGGGTGAGAAAATCGAGCAATAACACCGCTTCCTGCCTTTGCGCTTCGGTTTCAGCGGTTTTTTCATCATCCACCAGCCGCGCACAATATAAAATCAGTGCCAATCCGCCTTCCACATAGGTTTTTTGCGCCAACAGCATGCGCTTCACATCGGTATGTTGAATGATGGGAATTTGCGGGGTTGAAGGGTCTTTGGCTTGCGGATGGCGTCCTTGCGGGCGGTTGCGCGCATAGTCGAGCGCATGCAGGTAGCCGGTGTAGCCCAACATCACGGCACCCAAACCGACTCCGATACGCGCTTCATTCATCATGCTGAACATATAACCCAAGCCATGATGTTCTTTGCCAACCAGATAGCCAATCGCCCCGCCCTGCTCGTTGGGTTGGAACTTGCCTTCACCAAAATTGAGCAGGCAATTGGTAGTGCCGCGATACCCCATTTTATGGTTTAAGCCCGCCAACACCACATCATTGCGCGGCCCCAGGCTGCCATCTTCCTGCACCAAAAATTTGGGCACGATGAATAATGAGATACCCTTCACGCCGGGAATCAATTTGCCATCCGGGCCGGGTACTTTGGCCAATACCAAATGAATGATGTTTTCTGAAATCGATTGCTCGCCGCCGGAAATCCACATTTTATTGCCGAACAGACGGTAACTACCATCCTCTTGCGGCTGCGCCCGGGTGGTGATGTCGGACAGGCTGGAACCGGCTTGCGGCTCCGACAAACACATGGTGCCAAAAAAACGCCCTTGCAACATGGGCCGCACAAAGGTATCAATTTGCTGTGCGCTACCGTATTTGAGCAGGGTGTTGGCATTGCCGATGGTTAAAAACGCATAGCCGGTGCTACTCACATTGGCGGCGAAAAAGAAGGCCGACAAGGCTTTTTCCACCACCACCGGCAATTGCATGCCGTCGTATTCATAGTCTTGCCCCGCCGCCATTAAACCGGCCTCGCAAAAGGCCCGCAGGGCGGTGGCAATTTCCGGGTTGAGGTGGACGTTTTTACCATCAAAATGCGGTTCGATCTGGTCGTTTTTGCGATAGTGTGGGGCGAACAGATCGGTCGCGATTTGTTCGCCCGTATCGAGCGCCGCATCGAAGCTCTCGCGATTATGATCAGCATAGTGGCTACGGCTGCATAATTGCTCAACCTGCAGCCATTCGTAGAGTAAAAACGTGAGGTCACGTCGCGATAAAAGTTTCGATTGCATAAGCGTACTCAGGGTAGATGATGGGCGAAAAATATCGCCTTAGGCGACTTCGAATAAACCTGCTGCACCTTGGCCGCCGCCAATACACATGGTGACCACCACATATTTCACCCCGCGTCGTTTGCCTTCGATCAGTGCGTGCCCGATCAGGCGCGAGCCGGAGACGCCGTAAGGATGGCCGACCGCAATCGCGCCGCCATTGACATTCAGGCGATCCATCGCAATGCCCAGCTTGTCGGCGCAATACAGCACTTGCACCGCAAAGGCTTCGTTAAGCTCCCACAAGCCAATGTCAGAGACGTTCAAACCCGCTTTTTTGAGTAATTTGGGAATGGCAAACACCGGGCCGATGCCCATTTCATCCGGTTCGCAACCGGCCACCGCAAAGCCACGGAAAATACCTAACACTGGCAAATTGCGCGCTGCTGCAATTTTGTCGCTGGTCAAAATCTGGATCGAGGCGCCGTCTGAAAACTGGCTGGCATTGCCTGCTGAAATCACGCCACCGGGCACGGCGGTGCGAATTTTTGAGACCGCTTCAAGCGTGGTATCGGCACGGATACCTTCATCGTTGGCAATCGTCACTTCTTTACTCATCAAGCGGCCCGACGCTTTGTCGGCCACGCCCATTATCGTGGTCATTGGGACGATTTCATCCACAAACAAGCCCGCAGCCAGCGCGGCGCTAGCGCGTTGCTGGCTTTGCGTACCATATTCATCTTGCCGCTCACGGCTGATTTGGTAACGCTTTGCCACGTTTTCCGCCGTTTGCAACATCGGCCAATACAGCGCCGGTTTGTTTTCACTGAGCCAGGTTTCAAAAATCATGTGCTGATTGGCTTCTTGCTGCACGCAAGAAATCGATTCGACCCCGCCTGCCGCAAACATATCGCCTTCACCGGCAATAATGCGCTGTGCCGCCAAAGCCACAGTTTGTAGGCCAGATGAGCAAAAGCGATTGACCGTCATACCGCCAGTGGTAACCGGGCAACCGCCACGCAAGGCGATTTGGCGTGCAATATTGTGGCCGGTTGCGCCTTCGGGCGTGGCACAGCCCATGATCACATCTTCTATTTCTGCCGGATCGACACCCGCCCTGGCAATGGCAGCGCTTAGTACATGGCCACCCAGAGTGGCACCATGGGTCATATTGAAAGCACCTTTCCAGGACTTGGCAAGGGCGGTACGGGCGGTCGAAACAATCACGGCATCAGTCATCAGAGTCTCCAAATGTAAGAAGGAATACAGGCGATTGTGGCATAGATTTCTGCCACAATTTGAACATGTGCAGCAGAATAACACAATTTAGCACGGTCGTTCGCAAATTTTTGTTGAAAACCACACCTTCAATCAATTTTGTCTGCCAAGCTGCTTTCTGGCCAAAGCAAGTATTTTTGACGCAAAAAAACCACTCCGACACGATATTTTTGTTTTTTGTAGAGAAAACAAGAGTTCCGCGCGCTTCTTCGTACCAAGTTACGCACCAACGTCACGTTGCCCACTATAATTGATTTGCTTTTTTCAAAATTTCTGATTGGAGTCGCATATGGCAACTGCACAAAGTGATACCCACGTTATCACCCCGGAAGAGCGTAAGGTGATCTTTGCTTCTTCTTTAGGTACCGTATTTGAATGGTACGATTTTTATCTTTACGGCACGCTTGCTGTATTTTTTGCGCCAGTATTTTTCCCCAAGGGTAATGATACGGCCAATCTACTGGCCTCTCTTGCGACCTTTGGTGCTGGCTTTGCGGTACGCCCGTTTGGTGCTTTGGTGTTTGGCCGCCTGGGTGATATGATCGGACGAAAATACACTTTCCTGATAACCATTGTGCTGATGGGGGTCGCGACTGCTGCCGTGGGTATTGTGCCCACCTACGAAACCATCGGCGTGGCGGCACCAATCATTTTGGTGCTGTTGCGCCTGATCCAGGGTTTAGCCTTGGGGGGTGAGTATGGCGGGGCCGCGACCTATGTGGCCGAACATGCCCCCAACAATAAGCGCGGCAGCTACACCAGTTGGATTCAAACGACGGCCACGCTCGGTTTTTTCCTGTCACTAATCGTGATCCTAGGCTTCCGCTATTTCATGGATGCCAAACAGTTTGCCGAATGGGGCTGGCGGCTGCCGTTCCTAATCTCGATCATTTTATTGATCGTATCGATTTACATCCGCCTGCAACTGGCTGAATCACCGGTATTCCAGCGTATGAAAGCTGAAGGCAAACATTCCAAAAAGCCGTTGATGGAATCGTTTGGCGAATGGGGCAATGCCAAAATCGTGTTGCTATCCCTGTTTGGCGCGACCGCAGGCCAAGGCGTTGTGTGGTACACCGGGCAATTCTATGCACTTTACTTCCTGACCACGACCTTGAAAGTGGATTTCAAAACAGCGTATTTGTTGATTGCTGCCGCCTTATTGATCGGCACCCCATTCTTCGTGGTATTTGGCAAGCTATCAGACAAAATTGGTCGCAAATGGATCATGATGAGCGGCTGTTTGCTGGCGGCGATCACCTATTTCCCCTTGTATGGGGC
>JBKJLF010000909.1:0-10388 GCA_046597185.1 Burkholderiaceae bacterium
CGTGGGATAACGCCGAAACCCTTGGCTTAATACACAGCGGCGAAAAAAGCAAAACCTCTATTGCACGCTGCGCTTATGTTGCTAATTGGGTCTACGTCGGCGGCGCGCCGAAGTCGGAAGCCAAAGTTGGCAGGGCCAATTTGCGGGAAATCCAAGCGGGAAATACCGCAGACCAAGATTGTGCATAACAATTGGAAACCACCGCGCCAGCCATTTGCAAGTTCAATCGTTAGTGGTTGGTGGCTACGGTGCTTTGAGCAAGGCGAATCAGCCATGGATCGGTATGCCCACCTTGGTAGCGTTTGTAAGCCTGTAATGCACAGGCGGTGCCTGCCGCGCCACTGCATTGCGCTTGGATAAAGGTAATGCGCTCATTCAAGAAATAACTTTCGCACAAATAGTGCGTTGCCTTGGGCACGAGCAAGCTCATCAGGCACACCAATATCAATAAAATTGCCCGATGAGCCAAACGCGCTTGGCAACAACGCCTTACATTGCGGCTGCAAAAAATCCATTTCAAATGAGTATTGCTGCGGCAAGGCATAGGGCAGCAAATCGCATTCGGTCAAAATGTAGCCGCCTGCGTTTATGAGCGTGCGCCCCGCCATTTTCTTCTCAATAAACCCGATGAGCATGCCATCTTGGACAGTCACCCCGCCATATCGCGCACCGTCATCCACCATGGTTACCGCCACCGCCATATGCGCGGGCCGTTTGCGCCAGCAGGCGATAAATTGCCCGTAATCCAGTTCAAAAAAGGTATCCCCATTCAATACCAGCCAGGGCGTGCTGCCTTGCCCAGCCAACGCCCTGCCGATTGCGCCCCCCGTACCCAGCGGCGTGGTTTCTTCTTCATAACGCAAGGCAATATTGCGGTAATGCGTACCGAAATACTGCCGAATCACATCCGCCTTATACCCAACCGATAGCGTTACATCGAGCAACCCGGCATCATTCAAACGATCCAGCAAAAAAGCAAGAAACGGTCTACCGCCAACCAAGGCCATGGGTTTGGGGCGGTCAACCACCAGCGCTTGCAGGCGCGTTCCCTTGCCACCCGCCAGAATCAATACTTTCAAGTTGCCACTCCTTATTACCTGCCAATGACGCTGCCCCGGCAAATTAAAGTTTGAATTCCATCACGGCGCGAATGGAAGTGTAGGTGGGCGTCAGGCTGCTTCGTTGCTGGGTCAGTTCCGGGCTGACATAGCGTGCGCCACTCACATAATCCCGGTGCCGCAAATTGGCCGCCACCACGCGCAACTGGGTTTTAGGATCAAACTTCCACAACACATAACTCTCTAAGGTACGGTTGTCGGAATCGAAATTCCATTCGTAACTGGATAGCCGTACTTCGCCATTCTTGACATAACCTACCGTTGCACCCGCCGTCACGGGCACCGCTTTAAACGAATGATCCAAACTCAAATTGACTGACAAGGGCGACTGGCGGCCAATCCGGTTGTCCGGCCCCGGTATGGCATCAATGGCTGACCATGAGCGTGCCAGGTTGATGCGTACATTGCTGGCGCTGGCTTGGTCGAACAGTTGCGAGAGCTTGAATTTGGCTTCAATTTCGATCCCGCGTGAAACAGCGCTGCCGTCATTTTGCGCTTGGCTTACCCAACGCGCGCCATTTAAACGAGTCTGCGTGAGAATGATGGCGCTAATCCTGCGCACGAACAGGTTCACGCTGAGCAAACCATCTTCGTTCAAATAATGCTCGTAGGCCGCATCCAGGCCAAGCGCTATTTCGGGTTTGAGATTGGGGTTGCCGCTGGTGTCGGGTGTGGTAACGGTATTGACCACGGAAAAACTACGTCCAGCAATCAAACTGGCACCGGGCGGCAGGCGCAAGGTGCGCGCCAGCCCCAGGCGTAATTGATCGGCCTTGGTGCCAGGTAAGCGCCACACAGTTTGCAGCACTGGACTGAAAATGCCTTGCCGATTGTCAACGCGCTGGCCCAAGTCATTGCTGCTGCGCAGCAGCGTTTGCTCCCAGCGCCCACCCAAATACACTGACCAGCGTGGATCAATATCCCATTCGTCCTGCAAGTAGAGGGCGTAGCGCCGGGTGGTGATGTTGAAGATAGAACCCGTTGCCGCCAGTTGCGATACGGAATCAATCAGGTTAACCCGCGTTTTGTCTTCATTATCGCGCTGAAGTTCCACCCCGGTTACCAAAGCGTGCTTCTCGACATAGCTGGTTTTTAATTTGGCTGAGGTGGTAAGGCTACGGCTATCATCATTGCCTTGTGTGTTTTGCAAGTGGGTTGGCGTGGCCGCGCCTTCAACAAAACGAATTTGGCTGGCACGGCGGCTATGCGCCCAGGTTGCGCCAATCTTGAATTCCAGCTTGCTGGCAGCCCCCACGTTTTGCAGCCAAGTCAGGTTGTTCCGAAACGATGATGAGGTGCCCGTGCTCTTATACTGGTCATTGGCGAAGGGCGTAATCGGCCCCTCAATGAATGCGGTTCGATCATGTCCAGCGCTGCTGTAATGGTTTTTACTCGCAAAACTTTGCAGTGAGAGCGAATTCTCGCCATCCAGCTTCAGATTGATGCGCGGTGCCAGGTTCCCGTTCCAGCCGCGATCCTGGTTAAATTGATCCAATTGCCGTAACAGCGTGCCATTTTGATCAAAACCTTGCGTTTGCGTGAGAAAGGTTTCATCGCCGCCAATTCGCCTTACCGCTCCCGTTAGTAGTAGCGATAGCTTGCCCCATTGTTGGCTGATCGTGCCCGATGCCTGCGGTGTAAGCAACCCGGCATCGCTTTGCAAACCGAGCTTCAATTGCCGCTCGCGCTTGGTTTTGCCTTGTTTTAAGATGATATTGATCGTCCCCGCAATGGCTTGTGTACCCAATTCAACACTGGGCACGGCTGAAATCTCGATACGTTCAACGATATCAGGCGCGAGGTTATCCAAAGAAAAATTAGCCGGTGCCGTCTCTCCATTGAGTAAGATACGCACATAGCCGCTACCCAGGCCACGCATGCTAATTTCGCCGCCCTTGCGCCCCGGTATGCCGTTGACCACAATGCCCGGTTGCCGCCGCAGCACGTCAAGCACGCTGGTATCACCATAGCGCACGATGTCTGCTGGCCCGAGTGTTTGCTTGAAGGTGGTATCGGTGCGGCGTCCGTCGGTGCGGCTGGCGGTGACTTCGACCTTTTGCACCTCGGCGTTTGCAGCAGCGGCTGGCGGGGTTGCGGCTGGTGGTTCATCAGCGGCATAGCCATTTTGGCAAAAAAGGAGGGTTGCCAGCACGGGCGGGCTAATGAAATGAGTAAATTGCGTCATATTGGTCATTGGATAGATAGGGTGGCGCTCATGTGGTCAACGATGCTGGCTGCGACCTGTTGCCCATACAAATTCTGGCCCAAGTTACGCCATACGGTACGTTGGCCGTTTTCAAGGCAATATTCGATTCCGCGATAAACAAGTCCCGCGCTATCGGGTGGTATGAGTAGATTGGTGCTGCAATCGAGTATGGTTTCCGGGCGTTCTGTCGAATAGCGGCAAGTCATGCAGGGGATGCCGAGTATATTGGCTTCCTCCTGCAACCCCCCACTATCGGTATAGATTGCCAAACAATTGGACGAACGGAGGAAGGCCATCACATCTCTGTATGATGGCCACATCGGATGACATCGCACGCCACTACGCAGCAAGCGTTGCTGGAATTGTTGTTCTGGATGGCGTTGATCGGCAAAACAAAATTGATTGGTCAGGATGAAAATAATGGGCAAGCCTTGTTGCGCCAGTTGGCAAAGTGCATCAATAACGGCATTGAGCCGATTCGGCAACATGTTTTCACGGCGGTGGATATCCACTCGCAACCAGCGTTGCAGGGCCAGGTCAGGGTGGAGCGCGTCCAGTTTGCCATCCGGCTCCCATGCCATGGCGAGCCGCACCGCATCGGCACTGAGCGAGCCGCACAGCCGTATCGTATCTGGCGCATACCCTTCACGCACCAAATTATCCCGATTGCGCGTGACGGGTGCCAGTAGCAGCGAGGACGTTACCGATGTCAGGCGCGAGTCAACTTGCTCCGGGAACGGCTCATCAAGTACTGCACGCCATTCGCTTTGCGCTTGATTTAGCATCGCTTCTACCGTGACTGGCTGGCCTTGCAGAAATGGCGACAAACTGCGTAATCCAGCTTCAACATGAATCGCCCGTATCCCTGTTTGGAAATACCAGAATACAGGCAATGTCGCCGAAGTTGATGTGTCGCCAGACACCACAGGGATAAAGCGGGTTGCCGCTGCGGCATCGCCTTGGGCAGACAGGTAAGTGTGCAGGCATTCGATTTGCGTTGCCAGATTGGCGGTACGACCCAACAGGGAGCCGCGAATTTCAAGGTAAATATCGATTTCATCAACGTAGTCGAAATCCTGCGCTGCATGGGTTAACACTTCGTCGTAATGCTGACCAGCGTCAACAATCAAAGTTGGGACTTGTCGTTCGCGCAAAACCTTGACAAGGGACGCCAACTTAATATAACAAGGCTTGGTGGCAATGACCAGCAAATAAACGGGCAAACCCTGCGTTTGCGCAGTGTTGACAATTTGATGGAGTCGGGCGGGGTCATGAATTTTCATATCATTCACATACTTTCAAGCCAACAAGGCGGCACTAACCCGGAAAGCGGCCGTGTCCTGCTGATACGTACCAAGGAACTCACCCGCGTTATAGCGTGCCATGCATATTTGTTGGTTGCGGTAATTGTTTTCATCCGGGCTACTCCCGATAAAATGGCGGCATTCATTGCCATGGCTCATGTGTATGCCCTCGCCGAATTCGGCGCAATGGCGTTGTAAAACCAAACCCAAGCGCACGTGTAGGTCAATGTCTTCCCAACCCCAGCCCACCAGCAGCGAATTGAAGCCACCTACCGCCAATAAATCGGCATGTTTTAACAGCATGATGCCAGGGCAAGAGCGCGCCCCCTGATCGAAATAACTGCGCTTGGTTTCTACTCTGACAGTACGTTGATCGTTCAAGACAAGTTCAATTATGTTGGCGAACTGCGCAATGCTTCCCGGCTTATGTGGCATAGGGGCGGATTCCCTTATCTGCTTGAGTATCACCCAAGCCCCGCCATCAACCTGTTCCATCGCCTGCGGCAGATTGAAATCAGTTAATATCACGTCCGAATCAAGCAACATGCAGTATTGGCCGCGTGCAAAATGGGTGCCAATATTGAGGGCGCGTGATTTGTTGAAACCCTCTACCCGAACTTCAATCAAGCGCAGGATCGGATTGGCTGAATCAAGCATATCGGCCAGAATTTGGGCATCGCCACCATAATTGACAATCAAAACCTCACAATCCCACTGCGCCATGAAGGCCAAGTTGGCCTTGAGGGTTGCGCCAAGCTCCGGGCGATTACGCCAGGGAATAATGACCGATAACAGGGGCTTCATTGGCCCACCTTTGCATGCATGCGGGGTATCAGCAAGCCTTGCGCGAGCATATTATCCAACTCCGTCAACGTGCATTGTCGCTCCAACAACAACCGGGATGCCGGGAAACCATTTTGACAGCGCAGTAAGATTAAGCGCTGCGCATCGGAAACGGGAAAATTACCGGGCCAACCCGGATTATTCAAGGTAATGGTGCCATCATCCATTTCGGTATGGGTAGAATAGGTTTCCAGCCACATATCCGGCTTTACGCCAGGTAATTCATGGCTGGTGTAATGCAATATGGAAGCTGCGTAATCCGATAGTCGATCACGCAAAGGCTTCAGGTAACGGTCATAAGTGCGCATATCCGGTTGAGCGTGGACACGTAGCGCTTGCCGCTTTCCATGATGCCAATTATCAACACAACGCGCAATGATTCCCTGCAAGGTAGCAATGCTACGTGCTTGCGTATAATTTTCTTCAGTGTGTTGGCGTGCGTTCAGCGCTATGGTACGTGCGGTGTCGGGGGCATTCAACAAAATTTCCAGGCCATGCAGCAGGCAACTACGGTCTTCGCGCAAGCCGCCAAAACTGAGCCAGGTCGGCGCAAGAAAACCCGTCACGCCATCAATCACGGTGTCCTTTAGCCCACCATAGGTACAGCCGACGACGGGTACACCGCTTGCCATGGCTTCAATGGGGGCGTAGCCGAAATTCTCATCAATCGAATTGGTGGGATGCAGCAAGACATCAAACGCACGGTATGCCGTTGCCAACTCCACATCGGTCAGGTTTGCGGGCAGGTAACTAACCTGTTGCATCAAACCATACTTTTCGAGCAACTGGCGAAGTTGAATGGCGTAAGGTTCAGCAGTAAACCGCAAAACAGAATAATCAGTCCAAAAGTTGCCGATTATAACGATCCGAATTGACTTGCCAGGATTGCGCAAAACCAGTTCGCGCACGACATCCAGCGCGCCATGAATGTTTTTTTGCGGCAGCAGGCGTGCCACGATACCAATACAAAAGTCGTCCTCAATCAATTTCAACTGAGCCCGCGCACTTGCGCGACCATGCGGGGTGAACAAAGCCGTGTCAACAGGCAGGGGTAACACTTCCACGGTCGGCCCCGTGCCATCACACATCGCTTGCATGATGTTGGCATCCGAGCGGCAATTGACAATCAAAACATCTGCGCAAGTGAGCCAGGGCAGGCGCGTATACAAGAACGCACGATCCAACACACAGCCGCCGTGCATACCAAACAGGCAGGGGAAGTCGCGCCCACTACTACCCAAATCTCGTGCCAAATCCCACCCATCATTGCCCGAAAAATTCAGCAACACATCGATAACCTGGTTGGCGGGTAGCGTCGCCTGCACCACATGATGAACCTGCGCCCCCATCGCACCCAGCGCACGGCGATATAACTGATCCGTTCGATTGATGCTGGGCCACGGGTGCGGTGCCAGCCCACAAGCAGCCAGCTTTAGCGTTGGTGATGAAAGCAAGGGTTCTCCTGTTTGCAAGGTGTTAATTGAATGGCCCAGTACTGCCGCAGCTAGCCCAGGTTGGCGCGGGTGCGCTTCACACCATGCACCGGATTGTTCAGTTCGGCCGTAACAATGGGCAGCATCCAGGCAACAAAATCATTCATTGATTTGGAAATAGCGACTGGGCCACTCGTTTGCGGGTGATACAGCCTGATTTTCGCTTCAGTCCGGTCAGTACGACGTAGCCCCTCGACCTGAACACCGTCAAACATGTTCCGCAATGTGGGCACTTCAGCGGCGACCACATCCATTAATGGCAACAGGTCGGGGTTCTCGAAATGTAGTTCGACGCCAATGCAATCGGAATAGTCGAGGAATTCAAAATGCAACTGCCTTGGCCAGCCATCAGGATGAAGTCGTCGAAAGTGATCGAACCCGCCTTGCAGGTCCATTCCGGTCGAGTTGAGTTGCGAGAATTCATCCAGAACAAACTGAAAGAATGGCCGCACATCAGGCTGGAGGACTGCGCGCGTGTACAATTGGTCAATCGATGCTGCGGGTTGAACAGTTATTTCGTTGGGGGTAAGGTCAAAATTAGCCCAATAGCCTGTCAACACCGCTGGCTCACTCTCTTGCGCGGCCGTACCCGCTGCTTCGCTGGCGTGCAGCGCCATATACAAGGTCAGTGCCCGCCGATAGTGCCCTAACGGCAAAAATGCCCCCGCTGGTGAAAAGTGGGTTATTGAACGCAAAATGCAACCGTTCAGATGATTAAGCAGATGGTGTATTGCATTGATGTAAGGTTTATCCAGATGATAGCCCATACGCATTGCCAGCACCGCCAGTTCAATGACATGGCCAGCCGAATAAATATGGTTTTCCAGTAACGTGCCAATTAATAGTGCCTTGCGCAGGGCAGGAATGGGGCTTGCCTCAATTTGCATGACGCCACTGGAAACGGATTCGATATGTTTGGTGAGCAGTGATATCGTCAACATGACATCAAGTTGCCCATTGAGAAACTTCTGTGCCACGGATTTATATTCACGCAATTCGGGATAAGTTGCTGCTGCGGCGCACAGGCCTTCAGTAAGGTGAAATTTGCGGCAAACATTGAACGAACCAAAATGATGGGCGTGGATCGCTTGATCCATCAATTGCCGTAAATCCAAAGCTTTGCCATTGAATTGGAAAACAATCGACGGTGGCAATGTCATTGCAGAAAAAGAAAACAGTAAATGTCCAAGGTCTTCCATCGCATCTGTTCGGATCATGGTCGAATTTTCGGCAATTTCCCGCAACGAAAACGGTAGCGTGCCGACCTTTGCATTCGGGTCAATACCCGCCATCATGGTGTAGGCAAAGGTTTGCCACGGATGGAAATCCCCTTCAGGATGGCATTGATAAATAAACGGCTTGCCGGTCTTGTCCAGGTGAACAAACGAAGCCACCCGATCAAGTAAAGGACTGCCATCCACCATCGCGTTACCCCAGCCAACAAAGATATGGCCCAGGTGAGGTAAACTGTCGCGTTCGATAAGACTTCTGACAGGCTTGGCAAGAAACTCGACAAGCATTCTATCTGCATCGGTTGCCAAATCAAGTTCAAATGGCACAACGCAATCGGCCAGTTCAGCCTTATGTTGTGCCAGTGCAGATGCTATTTCAGCGCTTAATTCTAGCGGCCACCAATAATGTTTTTCAGTCATTTGTCATCTTTGCAGTAATTTACGCCATGAAGGCAACATTCATGCGCTGACACAGCCATTCCAACTCAAGCCGGAATGAAAGCGTCAGCGCTTGTGTTTTGAATCGCTACGATTATTCCCAACCAGCCGACAGGTTACTCAGGCTTGAATCACAACAACCTTGCGTGCAGCAGCCAGGAATCATTTGAAGATTCCAATCGATTGGGCTAACTGTTTTCTCACTCAAAGTCACGCCGCCAGCAACTTGGCCTTCTTCATCTTTTTCTAATTCAACAATAATTCTCTCCATGCTTTACTCCTTAGTACCACGGTTGATTACATGATAAATACCATGAATCGCCATTCTTTTCTTTTGATGAAAAGAAACGGCATCGTATTCTATCCTTTTTTTCTAAAAACTGTCCAGTTTAGGCTGAACGAACCACGCCAACCTGCCATGCCTGACTACCGTGTGTCTCGAAATGACATGAACTTATCTCGCCACCAAAACACTTCAGTGCTTGAAGTACCATGCTACGACACTTAGGCGGTGCCAAAAACATCATAAACCCACCGCCACCAGCACCTGATACTTTGCCAGCTAACGCGCCAGCACGTAAGGCCGCCGCATAAATAGTATCAATCTGCGGATTCGTTACTGATCGCGCCAGTTTTTTCTTGTTGAGCCAACCAGTTCGCATCGTATCCACAATACCCGTCATATCACCATTTAAAAGGCAGTCTTTCATCAACTCTGCTTCTTTCTTGAGCGCATGGGTTGCGGTCAACGCTTCGCTGTCACCGCGATGAATATTAGTGCTTTGATCGCGAATAATCTCGGCAGACACGCGAGAAGTACCTGTGTAGTAAAGAATTAACGATGCTTCCAATTCATACTTGATCCAATCGGGTACTTGCAAAGGGAAAATGCGTGCAGGCTGATTCGGTGGAAATTCCATAAAATTAAAGCCCCCGTAAGTGGCGGCGAACTGGTCTTGCCGCCCACCGTGGAAATTGCATGCAACCCGCTCAATGTAGAAGGCTAATTCAGCAATTTCATGATCATTCAACGCCAGTTTAAGGTAAAAGACAAATGCACAAATCATCGCAACCACAATCGTGGACGATGCGCCAAGACCAGAACCAACAGGAAAATCACAGTAGGTACTGAGTTCAATTGCGAGTGGCATTCCTTGGTTATAACGCATAATTATTTCGTGATACACGGCATAATGGAGCACCAGTGAGGATGGCGGAGTGGCCACAGTCCCAGGGATTAGTCGCATGTATGCGTCCTGATCAAGCGACCGGAGCACGCAAGTGCTATCGGTGCCAGACCCCAGTTCAGCGTAGGCATACAGGGATATGGTTGCATTAAGTACTTCGCCCCCATAAATGTCGCAATAGGGCGAAACGTCAGTGCCGCCACCAGCTAATCCCAACCGCAGTGGCGCGCGTGAACGAACAATCAATACAGTTCCCCTTATATTTATTTAAAAAATGCATGATGGCAAAAGAAAGCCCACGGAACATTGGAAGGTTCTCCTGCACATTAACCGCTGCGGAATGGGATTTTAACCTTGTATTTGCAGACATCCAGCAATATCTGGTGCATTTTTCATCACGCTTGCGCGCTTGAATCTCTGCTCAAACCTATGCCTTGCTGTCCAAATACAATAATTAAATGCAGTTGCTGAACTAAGTTAGTTGTCGCAATCTATTTGAGGCTAAAATTGTGGAAATAAACCACATGAAAATTTGTAAAATATTATGTAATTTTGATTTAATGAAAA
>JBKJLF010000139.1:0-8316 GCA_046597185.1 Burkholderiaceae bacterium
ACGGTGGCCTGAGCATCCCGGCTGATGCCTTGTGGCCCAAACAGTTGGGTGTCGGCTTTGTTGGCGATGGTATTGGCCCGGCCAACCAGGGCATTGCCGTTGCTAACCAGTTGATTCACATTGTCCAGTGTTTGCAATAACTTTTTAACCGCTTGATCATCGCCCAGCGCCGCCCCCAATACGCCATAACGACCACTCATTCTGCCCGTCAGGGTCTGCACATTGGAGAGGCTGTTCATCAGGGCTGAATCGCGGTTGGTGATATGTTCAACATTTTCTACCATGGCGCGGATGGTATTGACCAGGCGTGGAATTTCGGCGCTGACATCGCCGCGTAGCACGTCGCGTACCGCGCCCTCAGGCAGGGGCGCGGCAGTTAAATCGCCAGAAAAAGCGCGCAAACTGGTGCCGCCCACCAAGCCACGTTCCATGGTGAAAATACTGTTGGTGCGCAGCCATTTGGCATCTTTTTTGATCAAATCGATGAGAATGCGAACTTTGCCATCCTTATTTAGTTCGGTACGCTGCACCCGGCCAATGGCAAAGCCGGAAAAGGTTAAATCCATGCCCGCTTGCACGCCGTCGGAATCATCCGAGATCAGCACCAGCTTTTGGGTCGATTCAAATGCGCCCCTGGCATACATTAAATACACAATGGCGGTGACGAGCAGCGCAAACATGAGCAACAACAAGGTCCGGGCTTTGCGTTCGAGATGGGGGATGGCTTGGGTCATAGCTGTATTTCCGTGAAAATGAGTGTTCAATCAATGTGCTCAGATGTATTTGATGGCGAGCATGCCCGCTTCGATCAATACCAAAATTAAAAATAATCGTACCGTGCCGGGCGCTACCGGGCTGCCATCATCGGGTTCCTGCAAACCGGAGGCCAAGGGAATGATGGCGACAGAGAGACTAAACAAGATGCTTTTCATGCAAAAGATCACGATCACCGCAGGGTCAAACACATGCCCAACCATATGGGTGTAGCCGGGAAAGCCCCAGGGCGAAAAGCCATACACCACCAAATAAGCCAAAATCAGGGTCAGCGTGCTGGCAATGGCGGCCAGCAATAAAACCGAAAACGCGGTGCCCAAAACCTGGGGCAAATAATCAATCGGTTCCAATATTTCCGGGTTGCAGCGATATAAACCGGTGCGCAGCACCACAAACAAGGCGGCAGAGAGTGGAATTAATTCCAACACTAACACCCGCACCACCACTTCCAGCGCAAAGCTGGAAAGGCCGTAGCTTTGTGCCGTGACGACTACAATGCGCACCAACACCAGGCTAATGAGCGTGCTTAATACGGTAAACCAGGGCAACACCTGCCAAGTGCTGAGATACACATGTTCGGCGAAGCGCAAACGGTTGGTTTTGTGGTAGCTCGACGGGCTTAAGGCCAACACCATCATGATGGCGGCAAAATGGAGTACATACCACCAGACCCGCAGCCAATGCCAGCCCCGCTTGAATAGATTGGGCCGGAGTAGCGAGCGCAGCTCGGCATTGGATGCCGCATCGACTGGCGTGTCGGCGCTAGCGGGCGAGGTTGATTTAGGCTCGGACATGGTAGGTGGTGGTATCAAAAACAGACAAACGTGTACCGGGCGCAGTGTTATCAGACCCGGAATTGGCAGGATACACTGTTTTTCTGCGCTTGGTGGTGAAATTTGTCGCAAATGGTAAAGTCAGGGGTTTATGATGGAGTGCGGTCAACCTCAGCGGATACTGCCGCGCTAAAAGTGCAAAGTCGTCATGGTGCCGACAAAGGAGAAATGTATGAAACAATTAAGAAACTTATTGCTTTATTTGACCTTGCTCGCAGCGGGGCCCGTGTTGGCGCAAATTCAGATTCAAAATGCGCGCTGGCAAATGCTGGAAGGTAGTCGCGGCTGCGACGCAGGCGCGCAAATGGCGGAAGCGTGCAATGGCCGCCATTTTTGCAAAGTACTGGTTGACCCACGCTATTTATGTGCGGGCGACCCGGCACCGGGGCGTTTGAAAAGTCTCAATGTCAGCTATTCTTGTGCCGGACGTGGGCAACCGATTGTTGTATTCAGAGATGGTACGGACGCGGTGATTCGTTGTGAAGGGGGCAACCAGGGCGGGGTGGTTTCCGGAGGTAATAGCGGTCATAATGGCCATAACGACCATAACGGCGGAAGAAATGATTCGCATGACCGATTGGAAGTATTTGAAGCGCGCTGGGAAGTGATCGGCGGCGGCGCGAATTGTGATGCCACCCGGCAATTAATTCAGGCTTGTGACGGTAAAGCACATTGCCAGATTTTTGTTGATCCGCGTTACCTATGCGGTGGTGACCCTGCACCGGGCCAGCAAAAGCGCCTGGAAATTCGCTATGCCTGCAATGGCGAACGTCAATCCCCGCGCGCTTTCAACGATTTTTCCGAAGCGTCACTACATTGCGGGAGTCGTACTGTGCCACCAGCCCCGCTGACGTATCAACCGCAGGGAGACCCAAACCGCAATATGCACATCCATTCCGCGCGCTGGGAAGTGGCAGGCGGTGGCGACTGGTGCGATGCCAGGCCGCAACTCTCGAATGCCTGCAATGGACGCAATTTTTGCGAAGTGCCAGTGGATCCGCGTTATCTGTGTGGCGGCGACCCGGCACCCGGTCGCAATAAAAATCTGACGATTTCTTATTCTTGCGACGGGCGTATGCAACAACCGATCGCCTGGCCTGATTTTGCCAAAGCCACCTTGCGGTGTAGGGGTAGCTCGGGTGGTGGCGTGGTGCCTGCCCCCAATCCATCCAATTACCGTGGCAAAATTCAAGTGCTGAAAGCGCATTGGCAAGTACTCGGCGGCGGGGCCTGGTGTGACGCCATCACGCAAGTGGCGCAAGCTTGTAATGGTCGCGGCCATTGCCGCATGCGAGTTGACCCGGAAACCTTGTGTAATGGTGACCCCGCGCCCAATCAGGCGAAAAGTTTGGATATTCAATATTCTTGTAATGGCAGGCGTAAGGATGCGGTCAGCTTCCCCGACTTCTCCCAAGCGGTGCTGGAATGTGAATAACAAAAGGTGCCAACTTGAAGGTTCTTTTTTTGATGCGCCAATAAGGAGATGTTTATGTCACAAAATCCAGCTTTGCCAGGTTCTGCAAATAGCCAAAACACGTCGTGGTTAGTTGAAACCATTCATAAAGTCATCGAGTTTTGCTCGCTAACGCCAGCGTCGTTGATTGCATTTGTGGGGCGTTTTTCCATCGCGGCGGTGTTTTGGAAGGGCGGGCAAACCAAGATTGAAGGCTTAAAGTTGGATTTTGTGGCCGGGGAATTCCATTTGGGCTGGCCGCGTATGGCGGAATCGGCGGTGGATTTGTTTAAGGACGAGTACCATATGCCGTTTCCCGAGCTGTTGGCACCCGTTGCCGCGTTCTCGGAACATTTCTTTGCCTTGATGCTGTTGTTAGGCTTGGCAACGCGGTTTTCTGCGCTGGGTTTGCTGGGCATGACGATGGTGATTCAGATTTTTGTCTATCCCGGTTTATATACCAGCCATGGTGTATGGGCCGCTGTGCTGTTGTATTTGATTGCACATGGCCCAGGTAAGATTTCGATTGATCATTTCATTGCCAGTCGCTTTAGTTAACAGTTTTAATTTAACAGTTTTAATTAGCAGGCATGGGGCGTTGATAATAGTTATCCCATTTATCTTCGCCGATTTTGACAAAGCCATGGCGTTGATAAAAACGATTGGCAGAACTGGTTTTGAGGGTGGCGACATGTAGCGGCAGGCCGATGGCGTCGGCTTCGCTGCATACTTGATCGAGTACGATGCCGCCCAGGCCATGGTCATGAAAATCCGGGTGCAAATGCAGTTGCGATAGCCATAGCTTTTGCTCAACCCGGCGCATTGAAACAAAGCCGATGCGCTTGTCGTCCAATAAAATATGTCGATTTTGGTCGTTTTGGATGCCGGCAAAAAAGCTCTGCCGCACCCGCTCGCTGTCAACCTGATCCAGCGTGCCAATATGGCCATGCATGGCAAGGCGGCGTAGGGTAAATATGCTTTCCCATTCGTCACGTGTTACAGGCATAAAACTGAGCGTGCCTGTCGGGGTTACCAAACTGTGGTTGGGCGTGGTCATGATGGTTCAACTTTCGTAAAATGATCGTCAAAAATCGGTGGGGCGTTTTCAGGTCAGTGCTTTTTAATCGGGCATGTTTTAGTCGGGCGTCAGGCGCAAAAAGTGATCCAGGATATGGAAGTGGTCATCGAAAAACTGATCTTCCATGCTGCTCAATTGGCTCACGGGCACCCAGCAGGCTTGCGCTGCATCATCCGCACCGCAAATGTCGGGCGTCTGATCACGTTCCAAATCAAAATAGTGGACATGGGTGATGGTGCGCCCGCGCAGGCTGCGATCAGGATGGTCAAATACCTTGGTGGCGCGTAAGGCGGTTTGCAGCGATGATTGCAGCACCGCCAGCCGGGTTTCTTCCATCAGCTCGCGCATCGCGGCTTGCAATAAGCGCTCGTTTTGCTCGACAAAGCCACCCGGTAGCGCCCATAAGCCTTTGCCGGGGCAGGCTCCACGTTTGATCAGCAAAATGTGCTGGCGGGTTTTGACCAGCGCATCCACGGTGGAAAAAATAGGTGGATACGGTGCGTTGCGCCAGGCCAGTTTATAGTCGCGCAAGGCCATGTGCTCTTCTACCAAATCGGCGTAGTACGGTAAAATTGCCCAGGCTTTCAGGTAGTGCGCAATCGCTGGCGGCACCAGTTCGCGCATGATTTGCAGCGATACATTCAAGTCTTCTGCTTCAAAATACAATTGCCGAATCCGGGTGGCGTCAATTGCCCAGGTTTGTTCGCAGGTAATCAAACGCCAATAGGGAAATAAATTCAGGTATTGGCTGGAGCTGTCTTTGAAATGGCCAATCAGGCTGATTTTAGGAACCTGGCCAAAGCGCTCGGTAATCGCCTTTTGTACCGCATTGGCCCAACGGGTGTCTTCGTAATAGTCGCGAATCGGCAAAAACGCCAAGCGCTCGGCTTGTTCTGGCGTTAAGCAGGCGCTAATCATATTCGCCCGTTCTTGCCAGGTGAAGGGGTTTTTTGAGTTGCGTGCGCGCAACGATGATCCTAACACCACCACCACTTGCTGCGAATGTTCCAGCGCGGTTTGTAATAATCCAAGATGGCCATTGTGAAAGGGTTGAAAGCGGCCAATTAAAACGGCAAGTTCGTTAGTCATAACAATTCCAATATTCAACATCAAAGATCAGGCAGAGCTAATAATTGAGCAAGCTTAGCCATAATAAGCGGCAATCGGCATTTGCCGACCGCTGCCAAAAGCACGGGCGCGCACCCGGATGATGGGGGGCGCTTGCCGCCGTTTATACTCGTTGCGCGCCACCATTTTCAAAATCCGCGCCACACATTGCGCACCTTCTTCGCCGCTTTGCAATTGTTGCACAAACTCGCTGGCTTGACGCCATTCATTTGCAGGTAAACGCTGTGCTTCGATGTGCCACTTCAAAATTTCATCCAGCACTTCGTAAGGTGGCAGGCTATCTGTATCTTTTTGATCCGGTGCCAATTCGGCTGAGGGCGGTTTATCGATAATCGCGGCCGGGATCAGTTCACGCCCGCTTGCCGCATCGCGGTTAAGGTGGCGCGCCAGCGCAAACACTTCGGTTTTATATAAGTCGCCAATCAAACCCAAACCGCCGTTGGTATCGCCATACAAGGTGCAATAGCCAACCGATATCTCACTCTTGTTGCCCGTGGTGAGCAAGAGCGCGCCATAAGAATTGGAATATTCCATCAGGATGGTGCCGCGTATGCGCGCTTGCAGGTTTTCCAGTGCCAGACCTTGGAGTGAATCGTTAAACGCTTGTTGAAAGCCGTTGCGGTATTGCTGCACCAGGTCACGAATCGGGTGGTGATGCAATGCTATCCCCATTTGATTGCATAACAATTCCGAGTCGCTGACCGACCCTTCGCTGGAAAAATCGGAAGGCATGGTGATGCCGATCACGTTGTCCGCACCCAAAGCTTGCACCGCCAGCGCCAGCGTGACGGCAGAATCGATGCCGCCGGAGCAACCCACCACTACTTTTTGAAAATGGCAGCGGCGTGCATAATCTTGCAAACCCAGTATGATTTGGCGGCGCGTGAATTCCACTTCCGGCCAGGCGCTTAAATCGGGCGTGGGGAGTGCTTGCCCTTTCGCTTGCTCATTTGCTTCATAAAACATGCCGTCCTGAAAACCGATGACGCAAAAGTCTTCGGTAAATTGCGCGGCTTCAAACGCCACCCCTTGGCTGGGTGAAATGGCAAACGACGCACCGTCAAACACCAGTTGATCTTGTCCGCCAACCTGATTGACATACAGCAGGGGCAATTGGGTTTTTTGCACCGATGCGTTAAATAGCGTATGCCGTTGCAAGCGTTTGCCCCGGTTTGAGGGGCTGGCGTTGATGCTGATGATCAGTTGCGCGCTACTCTGTTGCAAGGCATTAAATGGGTTGACTTTGTAATCGGCACCAGCCTGGTTCCAACCATCTTCACAGATAATAAAACCCAGGGTTTGATCTTTGATGCGTAACAGGCATGCGCCTTCGGGGCCGGGTTCAAAATGGCGATATTCATCGAAGATATTGTAAGTTGGCAGCAATTGCTTGAAGTATTCGGCGACAATCGCGCCATTTTGTACTGCCAGCAAGGCATTGTGCAAGGGTTTGCCGGGGCCGGGATTGGTGCGCACGGTGCCAAACACCGCCGTTAAAGCGGGCCATTGACGTGAAGCTTGTTGAATCTTATCCAGTGCCAGTTCGAATTGATGCAAAAATGCGCTATCTTCCAGTAAGTCACCGGGATAATAGCCACAAATGGCCAGTTCAGAAAAAACCACCAGATCCGCTTGCTGCTGTGCAGCTTGTTGCATGGCGTGGACGATGGCGGCCGTGTTGCCAGCGAAATCCCCCACGGTAAAATTCAATTGCGCGATAGCGAGTTTGAGCATGATATTGGGCGACAAGTAAAATAAGCAGACGAATAATTTTGATTGATTTTGTGGCAGCTCATCAGGGCAGCGGATGTTGAAACACCTGGCGCAAATAAGCCAAAAAGGTGTGATCCTGGCACAGCGTTTTGCCCGCCGCATCCGATAGTTTGGCCACCGGTTGGCCGTTACAACTGACCAGCTTCATCACGATATTTAAGGCGGGCACGCCCACGTCATTGCTTAAATGGGTGCCGATCCCAAAGCCCACGCTGATGCGCTCGGCAAAATGGCGATACAACTGTTGTGCCAGCGGAAAATTCAAGCCATCCGAAAACACCAGGCGCTTGGTATGCGCATCAATCCGCAGTTTGGCATAATGCGCCAGGGCTTTTTCACCCCATTCGATCGGGTCGCCGGAATCATGGCGCAAGCCGTCAAACAGTTTGGCGAAATACAGGTCAAAATCGGCTAAAAACGCATCCATGCCGACCACATCGGTGAGCGCAATGCCTAAATCGCCCCGATATTCCTGTACCCAGTCTTCCAACGAGGCGCGTTGAAAATCACGCAAGCGCACACCAAATGATTGATAGGATTGCAAGTATTCATGCGCCATAGTGCCAATGGGTGTAATGCCCAACTGCATCGCCAATAACACGTTGGAGCTGCCTTTGAAAAATTCCGGCACTTCTTGCTTGAAGCGGGCCACCACTTCCTGGTGCCAGATGCGCGAAAAACGGCGGCGCGTGCCAAAATCAAAAAATTCAAATGGATGGCGGCATGCGGGTTCGAGGGCAAATTGCTTCAGTTGCGCGATTTTGGCATCCAGCCTTTGCCTGCCACCCACCAGAGCGGCAGCCTGGTCGTTACGGCGGAAATACAATTCATTCACAATCGCCAGTACCGGAATTTCAAATCCCATAATGTGAATTTGCGGACCTTGGGCGCGGATAATCAGCGTGTCGCCCTCGGTGCTGACCTTGATGAAACGGCGCTGAAAGTGAAACAGCGTTAAAAAGTCAACAAAATCGCTCTTCATATAGCGTAATGAGCGCAAGTACGCCAATTCTTCGGCGGAAAAACGCAACTCGCACAAGGCATCAATTTCGCGTTCGACTTCGCTTTGCAATTGCGTCAAGGGGAAAGCCGGGGTATTGCGGCAGACAAAAGCATATTCGGTATCGGTATTGGGGTGGCTGTGCAATAAAGCTTGCCACATTGTGAACTTGTAGAGATCGGTATCAAGTAAGCTTTGAATAATGGGTGTGGACAACATGGGGGCACCTTTTGTTTGGATCGTGCGATTTCTTTTAAGGATATTAAGCGATATTGCC
>JBKJLF010000230.1:0-3299 GCA_046597185.1 Burkholderiaceae bacterium
TCACCAGATAGTGCGCCAACTGATTGGCCTTGGTGTTCAGCTCACCGTAGCTCAGTTGCTGCCCCTCAAAGACGACTGCCACCGCATCCGGGTTCTGCGCTGCCTGCTCCTCAAACAACTCATGAATGCACTTGTCGCTCGGATAAGCCTGCGCCGTGTCGTTCCATTTTACCAGCAATTGCTCAATTTCCGTGGCGGGCAACATGGTCAGTGTGGCGATCATTTGATCCGGTGCCGATTCCAACGCTTCGACCAAACCGGTCAGAACAGTCTGCATGTACGAAAGGATACGTTCCGGATCGACCAATGAATCGACTTGCACATCAAGTCCGAACCCGTTGCCAAAATCGTCAACCGACAATCCGAATGGATAGTTTGTGCGTTCTTGCCCTCCCAAATATTCAAACCCCACATCGACGTTGGCATCGTCCGCCTCGGACGGTTCTGTATGTCGGTAATTCAAGATGGCACTGAACAGAGGCGAGCCTTCCGCCACGGCACTACACCGTTGCGCCAGCGCGAGCGATGTCTGCTCGTATGAGAATAAATCTAATAATTCAGCATGCACTTGGCGCACCAAGGCGACCACGCTCGTATCAGCCAGCTTCACGCGCACAGGCAAGGTGTTAATAAACATGCCGAGCATATTCTCGGCACCCACCGCGCCCTGTAATCGTCCCGACAACACCGAACCGAAAACCACATCGTCGCGTCCACTGCAACCCGAAACGACCACCGCCCATGCGGCATGAAACAGTGCTGCCGGACTGATTAACAGGCGCTTGGAAACTTGACGAATCCGCTTCGCCACGGTGCCAGGAACCACTGCTTTGGCCTCAATGATCCGGCTACCATCACCATGCACATTGACCAGGTCAAACGGCGTAGTTGGGGTATCGACATCGCCCAGCATCTTGCCGAAGAACGCTTGAGCATCACTAAACTGCACCTGGTGTAAGGCAAATGCCACAAACTCGCGATACGGCAGTGGCGTGTTCAGCTTGGCCGTCTGTCCGGCCAGGTAGGCGATGATTTCACCCTGCAATATTTGTAGCGAGGTTACGTCATCGACGAGATGGTGCAACTGCAGCAGCACGAAGTGCCGTGACGAACCAGGATCGGCTGCAATCTGAATCCGCATCAAGGGTGCGTGACCCAGATCCATCCACTGATGTTCAGGGGCACTGCGCGCCTGCATCTGTGTCAGCGTATCTTGATTGGCATCAAGTTCAAGCCACGCGATCGGCAACTGTGCCGTCCGGTATACTACCTGCACTGGTAACGGCAAATCATTCCACAGCACTGCTGTGCGCAATACATCATGCCGGTCAATCACGAACTGAAGCGCCTCCAAAAATCCACTCAAGCGCTGTGCCGATTCAATACTGAAAAGTGCCGGCGTGACATACGGATCGCTCTGGTCGCTAATCAGGTGATGAAAAAGAATGCCTTCCTGCAGAGGGGCCAGGGGATAGATATCCTGAACATTTGCTGCCCCACCCGGCACCTGTGCCACGATCATATCGATCTGCTGCGCGTCCAAGCTCACCAATGGCAGCATGTCCGGGGTGATTTGCATGCAAGCAATTGGAATTCGGTTGGGCGGAGCCGTGAAGGCGGGCACCTGTGTTACTACCGTGTCTGCCAACACCGCCGCCAAGTCTGCAAGCGTTGGCGTGGTAAACAGCTGGCGCACTGTCATCGTCATGCCTTGCTGATGCAAACGCGCGCTCACCTGCATAACAAGCAGCGAATGACCACCCAACTGGAAAAAATTATCGTTAATACCGACCCGCTCCACACTCAGCACATCCTGCCAAATCGCACACAGGATATGTTCGGCATGCGTACGCGGCGCAATATACTCGGCTTGCATGGTTTCCGGTTCCGGCAATGCTTTGCGATCCACTTTTCCATTTGGGGTCAAAGGCAGACTGGCCAGCATGACATACGCCGCAGGCACCATGTACTCTGGCAGACTACGGCCCAGATGCTGGCGCAGCTCATCGATCAACTCATTTGTCAACTCATTTGTCAACTCATTTGTCAGCTCATTTGTCAGCTCATGCTGCGCTGTGTTGGCCACCTCACTGTCGTTCGTGACCACGTAAGCGACCAGGCGCTTGTTGCCAGTCGTCGACTCTTTCGCTGTCACCACCACATCCTTGACCTGCGGGTGGGACGCCAGCGCATTTTCAATTTCACCCAGCTCGATGCGGAAACCGTGGATCTTAACCTGGTGGTCGATACGGCCTAAATATTCAAGATTGCCGTCTGGCAACCATCGTACCAGATCCCCGGTCTTATACAACCGTTCGCTACTGGCCGCATCGCTGCTGTCATAGAACGGATTAGCGATAAACTTTTCCGCCGTCAAGTCCGGCCGATTCAGGTAGCCACGAGCCAAGCCAACTCCGCCAATATGAAGTTCTCCGGCAACGCCTTGCGGTACCACTTGGTGGTCAAGCACGTATAGCTGTATGTTATCGATCGGGCGGCCGATCGGGATGCTGGTGTGCGACGCATCTGCCGCCGAACAGTCCCAGTAGCTCACGTCAATGGCCGCCTCGGTCGGTCCATACAAATTATATAGTTGTGCCCAGGAACAACTCGCCTTGAATTCGGCAACATGATGCGTAGACAACGCTTCACCGCTGCAAAATACTTGGCGCAAGGAAGGGCAATGCGCCAAATTCCCAAGCGACAACATGCTGCCCAACATCGACGGTACAAAATGTAACTTCGTAATCTGCTGCTCACGGATCAAATCGGATAAGTACAGCGGATCCTTGTGACCTTCAGGTTTGGCCAGGACAATGCCGGCACCGACCGTCAATGGCCAGACAAACTCCCATACGGATACATCGAAACTGAACGGCGTCTTTTGCAGGATGCGATCCAAAGGCGAGGAACCATATTCGCGCTCCATCCAGATGATTCGATTGACCAGCGCTTGATGCTCAATCATTACCCCCTTCGGATTGCCGGTCGAACCCGAGGTATAGATCACGTAGGCCAAGTGCGTGGCGCGCATCTCGGGCACACTGGGGTTGCCGCTCGCCTGTGCCAACAGCTTGATCTGCATGTGTGGGTCGTCCAGGCACAGCGCCTGCGCTGCGCTGACTGGAATCTTGCCCAGCAACGCACTCTGGATCAGCACTGTGCTTAGCTTGGCATCTTCCAGCATGTATTCCAGGCGCGCTGGCGGATAGTCCGGATCGAGTGGCACATAGGCTCCGCCGGCTTTCAATATGCCAAGGATACCAATCACCATCTCAAATGAACGCTCTACGCAGATC
>JBKJLF010000330.1:0-2743 GCA_046597185.1 Burkholderiaceae bacterium
AAATGTGTGGATAGTTTGGGACTAACTACCAAGTTATCCACAGGATTTTACAAATGACTGAACTTGTCCATGCTTTGGGTACAGTCTGCGAGCAGGGTCACGCACAGTAGTTAACAGACCGTAACCTATTGATTTATAAAGAAAAATTAACCTTGTGCACAGAAAAGAGAATCCCTTACTACTACTACTATCTTAAAATATAGAAATAAGAAGTAGATAGCAATACAAGTACTCCACAGAAGTTTTCTGTCCAAATTGATTAGGGCCTGGAAATACACGTTCTGAAAAAAATCGAACGCAGCATCTCAAAAAATTGATGCGTTTTTCCAAAATCGATTGTTGAAAAGGAACCGCGATTTTTGCTACTGTCAAAGCACAACCCTGTGAATAGTTTGCGAACAACCCACGGCTTATCCACAGAAGTGGATGCTTTTCGGAACTTATGCCAGGAATGGGTACACCACCGAAGCAGGGTGGCACACAGTACTCAACCTTAGTTAAGTTGTTGATTTTTTTAGATAAATGTTAGTTATCCACAAGAAAATTAAGCCCTTATCTACTACTACTATTTATTAAATAAGACATTAAGAGATAGATAAAAAACTGGTCTTTTTTGAATTTTTTTTACCCTGGCCACGTATCTTGTACACATCTAAAAAGAAGCGCTCCAAGTCCAGTTTTGCGGGCACGAATCAAGTAAGATTTGCCTGTCGCGGAAGTTGACTGAGGCAATTGCTGGTCAGATCTCAACTTTCCCCATTACCTGCCTACTGTTTTTTTCATGTCTGTTTCCTCTGCAGGACGTCCTTCAAGCCCTTTGCATGCCTCGTTTGAAATAAAAAGCGCGCATTTGCCGCTGGTTACCCTATTGGTAAAAACAAGCGATTGGAGTGTGCTGGCCGCCGACTTAACCAGCCAATTTGGACCTGGTGGCGATAGTCACGATTTTTTCGACCATGACCCTTTGGTGGTTGATTTTTCCAACCTCGATACGAACACCCCGATTACCAACCTGGTACCCCTTTTGAAGGTACTGCGCACCTGCAACCTAGTGCCGGTGGCGGTGCGAGGAGCTAGCCCCGAATGGACCGCGAGCGCATTGGAGGTTGGGCTGGTAGAAGCCCCACTCGAGGTACACCGCCCACGCCAGTCCACAGAAGTACAACCGATTCAGCAAGTTGTAAAAGAGGTAGTGCAAGAGGTCATTCGCGAGGTCCCAGGCCCGGTGACCATGGTGGTCGACAAACCGCTGCGTTCGGGGCAAAAGATTTATGCCCGTGGCGCAGATTTGGTAGTCTTGGCCATGGTGAACCAAGGGGCTGAGGTGGTTGCAGACGGTAATATCCACGTCTATGCGCCCTTGCGTGGCAAAGCCATGGCGGGTGCACGCGGCAATACCAATGCCCGAATTTTCTCCTTGTGCCTAGAGCCGGAATTGATTTCGATCGCAGGCGTGTACCGCACAAGCGAAAATCCTCTGGCAGCAGATGTGCAGGGTAAAGCGGCGCAAGTCAGGCTCAGCAACGACGGTCAAGACAAGTTGATCATTGAAGCACTGAAGGTCTGATAGCCAAACCCACCCTATGAATTGCGTTATGTACACCCCTACACGCCTATCTCACCATTGAAAGACTTTTTAACTATGGCAAAAATCATCGTCATTACTTCCGGCAAAGGCGGCGTAGGCAAGACCACCACCAGTGCCAGCTTTGCGGCCGGCTTAGCCTTGCGCGGTCACAAGACCGCCGTAATTGATTTTGACGTGGGGCTGCGTAACCTGGATCTGATCATGGGTTGCGAGCGCCGTGTGGTGTACGACCTGATTAACGTGATTCAAGGTGAAGCCAACCTCAATCAGGCACTCATCAAAGACAAGCAGTGCGACAACTTGTATGTGCTGGCAGCGTCACAAACCCGGGACAAAGATGCCTTAACCCAAGATGGTGTTGAAAAAGTGTTGAAGGATCTCGGGGCCATGGATTTTGAATATGTGGTGTGTGATTCACCTGCGGGTATTGAAACCGGCGCTTTGATGGCCATGCACTTTGCTGACGAAGCTTTGGTGGTGACGAACCCAGAAGTGTCGTCGGTGCGTGATTCTGACCGTATTTTGGGCATGTTGGCCAGCAAGACCAAACGCGCGATGACCGGTGCGGAACCCATCAAAGAGCATTTACTGATCACCCGTTACAACCCGGCCCGCGTGGACCAGGGTCAGATGCTGTCGATTGAAGACATCCAGGATATTTTGCGGATCAAGCTGATCGGTGTTATTCCTGAAAGCGAATCGGTTTTGCAGGCCTCTAACCAGGGTGTGCCAGCGGTCCATATTCAAGGCAGCGACGTGTCAGAGGCCTACAAAGACGTGATTGATCGCTTTTTGGGGCAAGACAAACCCATGCGTTTCACAGAAGCACCTAAGCAGGGAATTCTGAAACGTCTCTTCGGAGGAAAATAAAACAATGATGCCCTTTCTCACTTTTCTACTCGGCGAGAAAAAGAAGACCGCCAGTGTTGCAAAAGAACGGCTGCAGATCATTTTGGCCCACGAACGCAGTGGGCGAAATGCTGCTGAGCCAGACTACTTGCCTGCCTTGCAGGCAGAGTTGTTGGCGGTCATTTGTAAATACATCAAGATCGATCCCAAAGACATCAAGCTCAACCTTGAACGCCAGGACAATTTGGAAGTGCTGGAGGTCAAGATCGAGCTGCCAGACGCGCGGTAGGTTTTTTTAAGCCCTAA
>JBKJLF010000621.1:0-4488 GCA_046597185.1 Burkholderiaceae bacterium
CTTCAATGTCTTGCGGATAGTGGTTGCGACCATCGACGATGATCAAATCTTTTAGCCGACCGGTGATATACAGTTCGCCATCGAGCAGCGCACCCAGATCGCCAGTGCGCAAAAAACAACCGCCGTCCAGATCCAGGTTGGTGCTTTTAATGCGTGCACCAAATGTCTCTTGCGAAATTTCCGGCCGATTCCAGTAGCCACGGGAAATGCTTGGCCCCTGTACCCAGATTTCGCCGATCGCGCCATTGGCACATTCTTCAAAGCTGTCCGGATCAACAATGCGCACCTGTTGTTCGAGCGCGCTACCCGTACCGACCAAGGCGCGGCTACCCTCGGCTTGTGGCTCTGTTATCATCAGCGAGTTGTGTGCCAGTGCCTCGCTATTAACGTGAATAACCTGGGGCGCTGTCGCATGGTTGCCGCCCGTGACGTACAAGGTGCCTTCGGCCAGGCCATAACATTGCAAATGCGCGCTATGTTGAAAACCACAGGGGGCGAATTTGCGTGAAAAGCGCGTTAATGTCGAGAACCGGACAGGTTCCGCCCCGGTGACGGCATTTTGCCATTTGGATAAATCCAGTTGGGCAATGTCTTCTTCACTCACCCGTAGCAGACACAGTTCATAGGCAAAATTGGGCGCGCCGCTCATGGTGCCGCCGTACTTGCTGAGTGCTTTTAACCAACGCACGGGTTGCTGTAAAAATGCGAATGGCGACAAGAGCACGCAGTGGCCGCCAACATACAACGATTGCAAGATGCCGCCAATCAAACCCATGTCGTGATACTGCGGTAGCCAAGTGACGATGACGGTGTCTTCGTTATGGTTAAAACCCTGGCGCATGATGCGTTCATTGTGTATCAGGTTGGCGTGTGACACCATGACGCCCTTGGGAATGCCGGTTGAACCCGAGGTGTATTGCAAAAAGGAGATATCGTCCGGTTTAATTTCCGGCATTTGCCAAAGCTGGCTCGCCTCGGTATCCGGCTTGCTCATGTTGTCAATACAGTCACTACAAATGACAGGTAAGCCAGTGAGGCCGGGTGTATTCGTCAAGCCCATCTTGAGCGGGGTTACCAGTGAAGATTGGGTACACACGGCACTGCTGGCGCAATCAATGGCAATTGAAGCAAAGCGCGGCCATTCTTGCGGCTTGGTGGGCGGATACACGGGTACCGCAACCATGCCTGCAAACTGGCAAGCGAGGAAGCTGACGACAAATTCCAGGCCAGGTTCAAACACCAGTAAAATACGGCTGCCGGGTGCGGCGTGCTGTGCCAGGGCGGCGGCGACTGCGCGGCTACGTGTGACCAGCTCGCTATAGCTGAGTGAAACTGTTTCAGATTCGCCGTCAATTAAATAGGTGTAGGCGGTTTTATCCGGCTGGCGCTGACAATGCGCTAACGCCACGGCGACGATGGTTGATTCCGGGGTCGCAGACTGGGTTAGTAAAAGTGCTGGTTTCATTTCAACCCCAAGTTATGTATTCGAAAGCGCCACCCAAACCGTGGTAGCTAGCCAAGCAAACAAATAAATAAATACTTAATAGAATTTTTAAATCAAATTGATATGTTCATGCATTTGATAAATCAGAGTATAGAAAAAAGTCGATGAATTCAAGAAGAGAAAGTGAAGCTTTCTTCAATAGTGTATCGGGGAGCGCGTTCACGCATCGTTTGCTAATAGTCTGGCAAAATAGTGTCGTATGTCAAGACAAATTTGATTTTTGGCGTGGTGGTTTTGTGGTTACATTGTTACTAATGCTGTTTAAGCTGCGCCCACTTGTATGCTTAAAACTTACGCCTTAAAACTTGCGCTTAAAACTTATGCCTGCTTACAGCTTGCGGTTGAAACTGCCGTCAATTGCATCGGCGGCGATAATATCCCCGCCGATGTTGCCGTGGTTATGGATGGTGATATGGGTGTGCCGTGTCGTGCAGGTAGCGCGACAGGTGCAGGGCTTTGCTGCGGTCAAATGGCAGGTGTTGGCTGAACAGCTCAAAATATTGTTGCTGCGTGATATGCGGCACATGCGCTGCGCGCTGTTCGATGTCGGCGCGTACCTTGACCCAACTGGCGGGTAGTGTTTCACCTATGTGCGGCAAGTGGGCGGCAAACCATTCGATGGCTTCACGCAGGGTGTTGGCGGCGTCATCCAGCTCCAGATTGCCGCGATAGCATTCCTTGACGTTATCAAACTGGCCCTTGATGCCGACCAAATCAATCTCTTTGCTGCGCCCGCCTTTTTCGTTTTGGAATAACAGCACCGGGCTGTGGCCGCCAAACAGGTCGATTACATCCAGCCAGTATTTAAAGCCGGGGGTCGGAAACGGTTTTATTGTCTTTGCGGGTGTCGTCAAGCAAGACGAAGTGTCGTCCCATAGCACTTCTACACCTTGCCGTATTAAAGCTTGCAATGGTGTCAGGTCAGTGACCTTGGTATTATCAATGCCCAGTGACTTCAGCGAAAGCAGATCGGATAGCGGTGCAAGATCATGTATTTTCGTGACAGCACAATTAAGCGTTTCCAATGCCGCGAGGCCAGATAAGGGGGCGAGGGAAGTAATTTGGGTTTCCAGCGCCCAGAGCGACTTTAACCCAATGAGCCCGGATAATGGCGTCAGATCCGTTACTTGTGTATCATTAATGTTAAGCTCTTGAAGCGCTGTCAGCGCTGCCAAGGGCCTGAGATCAGCTACTTGCGTATTGGCGGCCCTCAGTGATTTCAGCAAGGTGAGGCTGGATAGCGCTGAAATATCGGCCAAACCGCTGTTGCTGTCCTGCTGGTTCTTTTTAGCCGTATAGTCCCAATTGCCCTTCTCTTCCAGCCATACAATATGGTAGTCGCCCAATGACAAATGTTCCAGCCAAACCAGTTCACCAATCTCCGCAGGTACGGCTTTCAACCGGCATTGGCCCAGCGATAGCCATTTAGCCCGAGTTTTTTATTTTCAGCAATCAGTTGCAGGGCATCCCTTGCAGGTGGCGGGGCAGGCGGCGATGGCTCAGGTGTCGGTGGAGGCTCAGGCTCAGAAACCTGCCCCAACCCCAAGCTCCGCTTAATCTTGCCAGCGAAATCAGAAATAGCCATGCCCCTCCTCCCAAAGTAACAAGCAGTATAGCAGATACTGCCCTTGCATGATGCACAAGCAATGTGCCTGGCGAATCGAATTTATTTCGCCACTGGCCGTTAAATCAAATACACGTCATAGCCCTGAAGCAACAAATCCGAAAAAGTAATTTCAATATCCCATACATCGTGCTGAGAAATTAAAAATGTATCGCCTATTTTGCTAATATCACATGCCTTGAATTCAGCATTTCTCCAATTGCGTATTTTCACATGGCCCCCGCCGTGCAAGTGAAGCCGCCAAAGAGCAGTTTACTAAACTGATTGAACTCCTTCGGTTTGGGTGGAGTCGGCATTGTACCGTTTTTTGTCGCACGGCAAAAGTGGCAAATGGCCCAAAGGGCAGGCGGTGCAGGCTTGGCATGGCTCGTAAAAAAAGATTGGTAGAATGGCGTAAGCAATACGGCAAATAGCGTAGAGTGCTTCATGGTTCTGTCCCGGTGCTGCTATTATCCGGCGCAGGGCACAATGCCTTAAACAAGGTTTTGTCACGCGGCGTGGCCGAGCGATACGACGCTAAAATGAATTCTTCTTCATCGCTTAAAATGCGCGCCTTGCTGCCCGACATGGTGGCCAATAGCGCAGAAATGGCGCCCAGCGTGGCTTTGTATTGCGCCGCCTTGGTGATGACGGATTCAGCCAATTCCAGTGGGTGCGGCTCACGCACAGGTGCGCCCAGTAACCCGGCAATATCGATACCCGCATCACGCAACCCCATCAAAAATTTATAGCTGGGTGGGGTTTCACCGCGCTCATACGCAATGCAGCTACGTTCCGTTAGCCCGGTAATGCGCGCCATTTCTGTAATCGTCCAGCGCTGCCCCAGCCGCAATTCTAACAAGCGCCTGCAAAATGCTTCGTCTGCCATACAGCCTATTCCTTCATAAGATTTACCATTGCCTTGGCAAAAATCACATCCGTAACTTTTTAATATTAACCACGAACTTCCCTCTAAAAGGCCATGCTATAATTGCCGCTTCAAAAATTAATGTGGATTTCTAATGAGCAAAGAAGAGAGGAATAAGACCGATGCCGAAATCTATGCGGCACCGAAACGCAATATGCTTGCGTTAACTATCGGCATCAATAAAATTGCCGCACATACACCCGACACCAATGGCTATGCGCTACGTAATGACGCGTTATTGGCACGGGATAAAGCCGAAATCTGCAAGAAAAATGGCCGTGAAATGTCAGCTACTGCGGTGGCGTTGCAAGCGCAATCCCAGCGCCGCATTGATGCGAATACTGCCGCATTCAAAAATGCAGCGGCTGCGGCAAGTGTGCCACGAAAAATGCTCTATAAAAAGGGCGTTACGGTAATAGGGGCAACTGCGACTGCATTGGCGGCTGAAGCATC
>JBKJLF010000377.1:0-2527 GCA_046597185.1 Burkholderiaceae bacterium
GGTAGTGGCACCGTTCGAATACAGCGCACTTGCCTGGGGCATGGGGCTCGATTGGTTGCTTTGGCAAACACTGCCCGATAGCATCGCGATGTTGGGTGCCATGGTCATCATCGCCAGTGGGCTGTATTTGATTCGCAAAGAAAAAATTCACTCGGAAGCCGAACATCCATAAATCATCATTACGGGACAAAAACATGTGGCTACTTAGATCTTTCATCGCAGGATTCATTTCGACCCTGGTGTTTCATCAAGGGCTTTTTCATTTGCTGTATCTCGCCGGAAAAGTTCCAAAGCCGGCATGGAATATGGCGGCAGTGGCTCCCTTGCAAGTGCCGGCCGTGATTTCCTTGGCTTTCTGGGGCGGGGTTTGGGGCATTGCCTTGTGGGCCATGATCAAAAAACAAAGTGATGTGCGGCAATGGTTGCTGGCCATCGTTTTGGGCGCATTGTTACCGAGCATCGTTGCCTTGTTATTGGTTTTTCCCATGAAAGGTGGCGAATTTGCTGCCGGTTGGGATCCGAAAATGTGGATTGGTGCATTCCTGCTGAATGGCGCCTGGGGTATAGGCGTTTTGTTGATCATGAAGGCGTTCGGCAAAAAATAGTCTGCGGTCAACCGTTGCGGGGGTGATGCGTTTTAGTCATTACTCCCCGGATATACAGCGAGAACCACGATGAAAAAATTGTTTCCGTTCATTGCCATCGGTGCGATGGCTGTCAGCATGCTTGCCACAGCACAAAACCAGACAACGGATCGGCGTGCCGATATGAAGGCAAAGTCACAAGCACGTTTTGAAGCGTTGGACACCAACCGTGACGGCAAAATCAGTTATGCCGAATTTCAAAACAACCCCAAACAACGCGAGCGCTTTGAGAAAGCCGATGTAAATCGTGACGGCGGTTTGTCACAAGAAGAAATCAAGCAAGCGCACGAGCAAAGAAAGTTGCAGCGCGAGGAACGTCGAGCCAAAGTCCGTGAAAAAATGCAGGCGACTCGCGAAAAGCTGCAACGCCTTGATGTGAATAAGGACCAAGCTTTTACCCGTGCTGAAATCGGCAACGAAATGCCGAAGTTACTGGAGCATTTTGATTTGATCGACGGCAATAATGATGGAAAAATTACCCGCGAAGAAATGCGGATTGCAAGACTGGCAATGCGTGCCGAACGGCAATCGCAGGCCAAATGAATTTCGGTTTTTTATAAAAGTAAAAAGGCCTCTACGGCCTTTTTATTTTTTTGCGAATGGCAAAGGTAAGGTTAATCAGAGCTTCTAGGGAATTCACCTGGGATGGTGTAGATCATACGATCCTGATTTTTTGAGCCATCACTGTCGGGTATTTCGCCCAGAAATATCGGGCTTATATTTTTTTCATAAAGCGCATTCTTGAAGTAGAGTTCATTTTCACGTTTGAATATGAAAATGCGGTTACCCGGTTCCTGCGCCAGGGCATCATCGAGTGTCATGTCGAATGTACTATCTGAAATGCTTTTGGGTTGCGGTTTGAAACTGACTTTATTGATCTTGGAACCCAGGTATAAATGCAGGCCATAGCGGGTCATGTCCTCGACGAAAATAATTTCACGCGGCTTTGCTTTGGTGATGACAAGTAATTTTTGTGCGAAGACTTCTGGATCTTTGCTGTTATTGAAACTACCCAGCCAAAAGCGAGTGCCGAGCAGGGCGGCGATCCATAGCAGCAAAAGAAAAATACCTGTACGCGAATTGAAATGCAGCCGCCCCAATTTATTCGCCAACAATAATGCGTAAGGCGTGAACAGCGGCAGTAGATACAGCGGCATGCGCGAACGTGACAAACAAAAAACAATGAGCGGTAATATCAACCATAACCAGATAAAACGTTCTTCAAGAGCATGGCTTGATGGCTCAGATATTGCCGTGGCTGAAGTTTTTTTCAGGATCGCGACTAGTTTTAGAATTATCACAATCAGTACCCATGGCAGCGCACCGATTAAAATTACCGGCAGATACACCTTGAGCGGCCCATACCATTCTGGATTCCGCTGCATGCCTTCATCGGCGACGCGGGCAATGACTTCATGGCCGATAAAATAGTCGAACAATCCAGGGTGACGTTGAATCACGATGACGTACCAGGCCAAACCCACGAGCGCGAATGCCAAAAATCCCAATGGGCGAAGCAGAGATTTCAAGTCTTTCTGTTGCCACAACAGCACAATAACGGCCATTAAGGGCAGCAAGCTGGGCGGGCCTTTGGCAAGAAAGGCCAAACCAAAACCAGCCCACATCGCGTCCATCCAGAATTTTGATTTCTTCAGGAAGGCATACTGGGTAAAACACAGCACCGCCAGGGTTTCGCATGCGGCCAAAATAAAATCAGTACTGATGTAATTGCCGGCCAGAAAGGGCAGTGGACTGGTGGCAAATATCAATGCAGGCAGCCAGGGTTTTTCTCGACTGAATACCTTGCCAAGTTGATAGATCATCAAGACGCTAAAAATATACGCCAGCGCAATTGGCAGTCGTGCGGCCCAAGTAGTGAAGCC
>JBKJLF010000603.1:0-6018 GCA_046597185.1 Burkholderiaceae bacterium
ACGCCGATGCGGCGGATGCCGGAGTTAAGGCAATTGGAGAGTGCGAAATCAATAATGCGGAACTTGCCACCGAAGTAAACCGCCGGTTTGGCGCGCCGATTGGTCAGTTGCTGCAAGCGCGAACCGCGCCCGCCTGCCAGTACCAGGGCGACCGTTTGTTTGGGTAATTGGCGGGCCAGATTCATTTGATCGGGGCTGGGTTGCGCTGGTTGAGACATACACATTTCTCCTGATGGTGGCGGGTAGCAAGCTTAATTGGCGGTGTTGCGGACGATATTGCGATTGGAAGGAAAATTCTAACACGTGCCGGGATAACTGTAAATAGAATTTCCAAAGCGGTTGCGGTTGTGTTTTTGGAAAGTTAGCGCAAGGATTCGTTCGGTTAGTCGGAATAATTGTTTGGGTTTGCTATGATGTGGCCGTGTAACTTTTCTTTTTTTTTGAGGTTGACATGACCCATTTTCCCAGGCAAATTTTAGATCTTCCCAAATATCAAGGCCGTTTTGAAGCCTTTAAACTGGCGGCGCAAGGTTGTGACGTGTTGTTTGCGTCTTATCCGGCAGGGAGCAGCATTGAAGCGCATAGCCATGATACGGATAATATTGGCATGATTACGCAAGGGGAGTTGATTTTGACGATGAATGGGCAAACCGAGCGCTTTGGGGTGGGGGATTGGTATCACACGTGCCCGCCGGGGTGGAACATGCGGCGCGGTTTGCGGAGGAGACTGCGGAGATTGAATTTTGGTTTGTGGTGGAGTGAAGGCGTGCTATGACGCGCCGTAAAGTTGTGTCAAGTAAGCTGCGAACGCACCTGCATCAAAGCAAAACCCAGCAAATTCAAACCCTGCCACTTGGCCGGGTGTTCCGCATTCGGATGATCCGCCGCCAAACCAATGCCCCAGATGCGGTCTACCGGGCTCGCTTCCACCAAAACTTTATCGCCCGTGCCAAATAAAAACGCCTTCATGGCCGGGTTTTGCGCAAACTTGGCGGCGTTGGCGGCCACCACCACCTCAAAGCGCTGCGCCAGCCATATTGCTTCGTCAAAGTTTTGCACCTTGCGCCCGAGCGCCTTTGCCGCCGCCGGGCTTTTGGCGGCTAATACCTGCGCCAGCGCAGCCTGATCGCCAAACAGGCGCGCTTTTTCCGCCATCATATAGTGCTCCGCCGTGGGGTAGCGGATGCCGTCAATTTCAAATGGCGCGGCAAACCATTGGCTAAAACAGCTTTTGCCAACGCTGCCGTCACGCTCGGGCTGATGGCCCCAAAAGAACAGATACTTGACGCGGCCACCGCGCTTGAGATAATCGCCCAATTGCTCGCGCGATGTGATTAAAGGTTGAGTCATGTTATTTCCTCCCTCAGGCGGTGGCATGGGGCGTGTGCTGATGTGCGTCAGTTATGCCCGACCATGCATGATTTTCTTCAGTAATGGCGTAATCATCAGCAACACCAACCCCGCGCCGATGGAGCTGCCAACCAGGAACCAATACAGTGGGAAGTGTGATTCCGATAAAATCGATTCCATTTGCCCTGCCAGTTTATTCGCTATCGCATTGGCCAAATACCAGACACCCAACATCATCGCCGCCACACGGGTGGGGGCCAGTTTGGTGACCATCGACAAGCCAACCGGGGACAGGCATAATTCGCCCAACGTATGCAAAACATACACCGCCACCAACCACAGTGGGCCAACTTTACCGAATTTATTGGCTTGATCCTGAGCAATGGCCAGCACAACAAAGCCCAAGCCGAGAATGATCATGCCCAAAGCCATTTTGGCCGGGGTAGGCAAAGCAAAACGGGATTTGCTCATACGGAACCACATCATCGCTACCAGCGGCCCCATGATGACAATGCCCAGCGGGTTGATACTTTGGAAGTAAGAGGTAGGGATTTCCCAGCCGAATAAATGGCGATCCGTTTGTTTGTCAGCAAACAAACTCATGGTGCCGCCTGCCTGTTCAAAACCCATCCAGAAAAAGATCACAAAAAAGCCCATGGTTAAAATCGCGAAAATACGATGCCATTCATCGCGGCTTAAGGGTTCGGCAGTGTTGGCTTTGCTTGATAATTTGGGGCCGTACCACAGTGCCAAAATAATCCCAAGTTCGATAGCGGCTTTACCCAAGAACGGAAGCGCCGTCCAAGTTGGCCCAACCACCGTCCACGCCGCCAAAATCGCCAGTACCATCGGTATCATTCCGGTAGAAATGGCAATAATATGCATCCAGTCAGTGCGGTCAAGCCGGGTTTTATTGCCGATAAACCCGGCAGTGCCTAACTTACCCTGTCCCATGACAAATTGAAGCAAACCCAAACACATGCCCACGCCCGCCGCAGCAAAGCCATAATGCCAGCCGACTTTTTCGCCCAGGGTGCCGGCAATCAAAGGAGCCAGGAAGGCACCGGTATTGACGCCCATATAAAAGTAAGTGAAGCCACCGTCACGGCGCGGATCATTTTCGCGGTATAAAGAACCGAGCAGGGTGCCGATATTCGGTTTGAAAAAGCCATTGCCGATAATTAATAAACCCAGTGCCAAATGCAAAAATGCAGGAAACGCCATCGCAAAATGGCCAAACGCCATGGTGAAACCGCCAATTAAAATCGCTTTGCGCTGACCTAAATAACGATCAGCCAAATAGCCGCCCAGCAAGGGCGATAAATACACCAGGCCGGTGTAAGTGCCATATAAAATCAAGGCGTCGGCGCGGTTGTAACCCACGGCATTGACCAAATAAATAACCAACAGCGCGCGCATGCCGTAATAACTGAAGCGCTCCCACATTTCAGTTAAAAACAACATCGGCAACGCTGCCGGTTGGCTTTCCATCACCTCGGTCTTGGATTGGGGCTGAACCTTATCGGCAGTAGTACTCGTGGTCACTGTTGGCTCCTTATTGTGTGCATTCTGTTCTCCTGGTTGGATTTTATTGATTTGTTAAGTTGATTTGGAACAAGGGGCGATAGCTTACCATGGGCCAAGGTTTTCGGGTAGTCAGCTTCGAAAGAACCGATGATTGTTTGCCTAAAACCTGCATCGGGGTAATTTCTTTCGGGTATTGGGCGCAAATTCAGATGCCTTTGATCAAGGCTTTGGCGCATGGCGCAAGAAACCCGGTAAAATGACGCCAAAATCAAGCCCACCCATGCAGGCCCAAGCGTCTTTTTTATCACTCACCCATCATTGCAAAAACATGACCAAAGCGCGCTTTAGCCCGATCCAATACCAACGCATGGGGGCTTGTTTGTTATTGGCTTTGTGCCTGGGCACGGCGTGGCAAAAAGCAGGTGCCGGTGTGTTGCCTGAGCTTTTTTGGTTATGCCATGTTAGCGCGTGGTTATTGGCGCTGTCCTTGTTGTGCGGCTGGCGCGCGCTGTCGGCGGTTAGTTGTTTATTGCAATTGGCGGTATCGATTCCTGCTTACCTGATTTATTTGTCCCAAGGCGGCTATAGCCATTGGACATCCATCGGCGTACACCTGCTCGCGCCCATGTTGGGCGCATACGCATGGTGGGCGCGCCCGTGGCCGCGCGCTACCGCATGCTGGGGCCTGGCGGCGTATTTTGTGCTGTGCCTGCTCAGTTGGCTGTTGACGCCGGAGCGGTTGAATGTCAATTTGGTGTTTCACCCTGCCGTATTTTTGCCAATGTTGGGCGAATGGGGTAATCGTGGGTTGAACTGGTTATTGGTATTGACACTGCTTTGGCTTTGGCAATGGATGTGGAATGGTGCAGCCAAATTATCGCATTGAATATGCAAATAATTAAATGTCATAAATTTGAAGTATTAAAAAATAATTATTTCGAGTGCCATATCGGGTACAATGAGCGACTTAAGTACAGACAGAACAGGACAGACTATGCAAAAACTTTCTCCAAGTGGGCAGCAAGCGATCAATGATATTGCTGCGCGCCATGGCTTCAGCAGCGCTGCGGTCACATCGATGTTGGAATCGGTGATCAATGGCAATGGCAGCATGGCGCAATTTAATCATCCCGAATTTTCTGGTGGTGGGCAATGGATGCGTGGCGGTATGACCATGGTGTCGGATATGTTTAACAATTATCTGAAGGGCCGGGTTGATGGGCTGTGTTCGGAGCTGGCGAATTTGGTGGCAGCGCAGCCGAATTTACTGCAAAGCGGCAGTTTTCAATCGCAAAGCCAGGGCGGCCAGGGTGGTCAGCAGCAAAACAATTATGGTGGGCAGGGCGGTGAGCAGAGTAACCAAAATAGCTATGGTGGCAGTCCGGTCAGTCTGTTTGTGCCACCTGCACCTGGCGCGCCTGCCAATTGGTGGGGCAATGATTTGCTCTTTCCCAACAGCACCGGCGGACAAAATGGCGTGCGCTATGCCCACTTCGCGCAAGCGCGGCGGCTGGCAATTGAAGTCAATGGCACGGTCACCATCTATGACACGCTGGATCACCAGATCGGCAGTTTTTCGCAACAGCAATCGTATGGCGGTTCACTCAGTTTTTCCAGCCAGTATGGTTTGATTAGTGTCGCCAATTTGCCGGTGGTGTCGATCAATGGCGTGCTGCAAAACCGGAATGTGAATGGTAACTTCAACAGCAATCTCAATCCGGTTGCCAACAATAACCAAGCCAATCTGCCCAATAACGCGCCACTGCCGCCGGCTTTTGCAACTGCGGACAGCGCCAATGAAGGCGATATTTTTGCCAAGATCGAAAAGCTGGCAGATATGCATGCCAAGGGTATTTTTACGGCGGAAGAGTTCGCGGCCAAAAAGATGGAGTTGCTGGCACGGTTGTAATGGTTGCGGTAGAATCAACCCTCTTGACAGGGAGGGTGTGCGATGCCAAATTCGAATCAGGTGGAATATGAACACGCGCCAGGCCAACGCGTTGAAAGTCAACGCATTGAAAGCAGAATAACGCGCTTGTCTTTTCGCCCGGACGGCAGCTTTGTGATAGTTCAATTCACCGATTTACACCTCACCGACGGCGGGCCAGCGGATACGAAAACCCTGGCTTTGCTGGCCACCGTGCTGGCGTTGGAAAAACCCGATTTGGTGATCTTGACCGGGGATATTATCGCCGGTAGCGATACCCCCATCCTCGATTCTGCCAAGGCCTGGCGCATGGCGATCGAACCGATCGAGCGTTTGGGCTTGCCCTGGGCGGCAGTGTTTGGCAACCACGATGACGAAGGCAATTTGACCCGCACTGAACTAATGCAGGTGCAACAGAGCTATGCCAGTTGCCTGTCTCAACCCGGCCCGGCCAACTTGCCCGGCGTGGGCAATTACCTGATTGACCTGATTAACGGTGAGGGGGAGGCTCAGGCGCGCTTGTATTTGCTCGATTCGCTCAGCTACGGCCCCAAGAATGTGAGCCCCTATGCCTGGATTAGTACCGAACAAATCGCCTGGTTTCAGCAACAGGCCGAGGCGGGCGCGGGCTTGACTGGCTTAGTGTTTTTCCATATTCCACTGCCCGAATTTGATCAGGTTTGGCAGCAAGCCGGCTGCATCGGCAATAAGCTGGAAAAAGTATGCTGCCCGAGTGTCAATTCCGGCATGTTTGAGGCCATGCGCGCCAGCGCGGCGGTGGCGGGCGTGTTTGTCGGGCACGACCACATCAACGATTACGAAGGCACGCTGGCAGGTATCCGCCTGTGTTACGGGCGCGCGGGTGGGCACGGCAGTTACGGTAGCGAGCACATGCTACGCGGTGCACGGGTGATACGCCTGCGGGAGCATCAGGCGGGCTTTGAAACCTGGCTGCGGCTCGAAGATGGACGTAGCGTAAAACAGACTGCATAATGAAATTGAAATACTGCAGTGGTGGTTTGATCTTTTTTTGATTGGGGGGGCATGACCCCCCACCAACCCTACATGGAATAGAATTTTGCATTGAACTACGAAAAAGGGCTACATGCCGAAACATGTAACCCTTTGATTTTGCTGCTGTATTCGTGGTAGGCCGTGCGGGATTCGAACCTGCGACCAACGGATTAAAAGTCCGCTGCTCTACCAGCTGAGCT
>JBKJLF010000660.1:0-5145 GCA_046597185.1 Burkholderiaceae bacterium
CCGGGCGCTTCGAGCAACCGTTATACGGCTATGGAATGATTCCAGTGCCACCGCCGTACAAAGCGACATCGACGGGTTGATGCGATTCAATGAAAGCATCGATCAGTTATTGGCCGAATCGGTCGTGCGCTTCGCGAGCGATAAGGAAGTTATTGCCCATCGCCTGGAGAGCGATTTGAAGCGTGCGACGACGATTTCCGACACCATCATCGAGTGCGCCCCCGGGGGCTTTTTCATGATCGACGAGGCGTCCAGGCTGGTGCGCTGGAACGAGCACTTTCGCAAGGAAACCGGCCTGTCAGACGAGCAACTGCGCGGCCAATCGATCCTGATCTGCATCCATGAGCAGGACCGAGCGCTGGCCGCAGCCAAGTTTCTGACGGCATTTGCCACGGGCTACACCAACATGGAAATTCGTGTGGCCACGGCTGACAGGGGGATAAGGCTCTATTTTAGGACGGCGCGGCGCCTCGAGGTCGATGGCGTGCCCTATGTGGCTAGTTTTGGCATCGATGTCACGGAACGTAAGCTGGCGGAGGCGGCGCTCAATAATGAGAAAGAATTTTTTGACGCGATGGTCGAGAGCACCCCGGGCGCTTTCTACGTCATTGATGCGCAAGGCAACTATTGCCGCTGGAACAAGCAACTGAACCACCTGACCGGGCTCACGGATCATGAACTCCAGAGCCGGACTTGGCTGCTGACCATCCATCAGGACGACCGGACGCGCGCGGCGGCGACAATGAAAGAAGCCATCGCCAACGGTTACGCTCAGGCAGAGTTGCAAATGATCACCCATGACCAGGGCGTTCGGCATTTTTTCATCAATTTTCGGCGTTTTGTGGCGGACGATGCCGTCTATCTGGTCGGGGCAGGCGTGGACAACACGGATCGGCGTGCCAAGATGGAAGTGCTGGTACACCAGGCACAAACCGATCCGCTGACGCAAGTGGCCAACCGCAACCGATTCATCGAGATCGCCAACCAGGAGCTTGCACGCTGCCGCCGCTATGGGCACCCGATGTCGCTATGGATGATCGATATCGATCACTTCAAAGCCGTGAACGACACCTGGGGCCACCATGGCGGCGATGTAGCCTTGCAGTCGCTGATGACGACGAGTCGGCAAACGCTGCGGGACTGGGACATCGTGGGGCGCATGGGCGGCGAAGAGTTTGCCGTGCTGCTGCCAGAAACGAACGCCAAGCAGTCGCTTGATGTGGCCGAGCGCTTGCGGCTGGCGGTCGCCGCTACCCACATCCCCCTGGAGGATGGTGCGGTGGTGCGCATGACCATCTCAACTGGCGTTGCGACGGCGAACGATAGCGATACCACAGTCGATACGCTGTTGGAGCGGGCAGACAAAGCCCTCTACGCGGCCAAGAACAGCGGGCGCGACAAGGTTTGCGAAACCCCCGCTACGCCATGACTGATCGTATTGGAAAAGAAAAATCATTGATCAGCCTGCCTTTGCGCACGGATGATCACCTCAGGCATATTGCGGCAACAGCGGCATCCTCGCGCTAACGCGCGTGCCCTTGCCAGGGGCCGAGTCAATATCAAGCGTGCCTGCCAGCACGGCCACGCGCTCTTGCATGCCGGTTAGCCCAATGCCGCGCACCATGGACTTGGACGCCGGATCAAAACCCCGGCCGTCGTCACTCACGGCCAGTATCACGCAATCGCTCTCGTAACTCAGCGTTACCGCTATCGCTTTGGCACCGCTGTGGCGCAGTGCATTGGTCACCGCTTCTTGCGCCACGCGAAACAGCGTCAGTTCCAGCTTGGCTGCCAGCACCACCTGCCGGCCATGCTGCGCCACATCAACCTTGATCGCGGTGCCAACAGTCAGGCGCGGCAAGTCACGGCGCAAAGCAGCGACCAAATCAATCTGCTCAGGCCGGTTCTTTTTGCTGCGCAACTGATTGAGGAAATGGCGGGTTTGGGTCATGCCATCACGCGTGAGTTGAATCGCTCGGTCAATATAGGGCAAACCGACCTGATTGCTGTTGATGGCAGACTCATTTTCACCCGCTTGCGGTGCCCCCTCACCCACCAACACCTCACGCGCGGTATCGAGTTGCAGCAACACCCCGGTCATGGTTTGCGATAAATTGTCGTGCAAATCGAGCGAGATTTGCTGCCTTTCGGCTTGCATCAATTTGGCCTGGGTTTCTTTTAAATATTGCAGGGCATCGGCCAGTTCTTCATGCGATTGCGCCAACTCGTTGTGCGCGGCGGAATTGGAGAGCGCAATCGCGGTATAACTGGCCAGCACGCGCAAAAATTCGAGCTGATCCGGGTTATACGCATGCGCTTTGGGGCTTTGCACCGAGAGGCAACCAATCACGCGGCCCTCTGCCATCAAGGGCAGGTAAAACACCGTTTCCATCGGCAAACCCACCAGGGGTGCGCTGTTGACGCCGACAAAATTGAGCAAATCAAGATTTTTATGCGCCAGCAATTCACGCCGCTCGCGCACACACCACACCGCCGCCCACTGCGGCTCGCTCAAATGCACCACCGAATTGGGCAAACGCTGGCCATGCTCAATTTTGTAGACAAACTCAATACAACCATATTGCACAATGCCAATCAAAAACACCTCCGCGTCCAGCCGCGCACTCACTTGCTTGTGGATACGCTCAAACGCTTGTTCCATATCCAGCGTGGCCGTCAACTCTTGCCCGATCGCACTGAGTTTGAGAATATCCGCCGTGCGCGCATCAATCAGGCTTTGCAAGGCCGCCGCCCGGGCGCGCAAGCGTACCTCGCGCCAGCGGTAACCCGCTACCACGCCCGCCCCCGCCAGCAACAGCAGCAAACCCAAAAACCAGGCGGTTTGCCAAAAGGCTGGCAAGACCTGAATCGGGATGATTAATTCAGCCTCACTCCATTGGCCCAGGCGGTTGCTGCCGCGCACTTGCAGCGTGTATTTGCCGGGCCATAAATTGCCGTAAGCGGCACTTCGGTGCTCGACATCGGTGTTAATCCATTCTTTGTCATAGCCTTGCAGGCGATATTGGTAGCGGTTTCTTTTCGGTTCGGAATAGTCGAGCGCGGCAAATTCCAGCACAATATCACGCTGTTCCGGCTGCAGCACCAGGCCAGGTCGGGCCACGCTTGGTCGGGCCACGCTTGGTCGGGCCACGCTTGGTCGGGCCATGCTTGGTCGGGCCACGCTTGGCCGGGCCACGCTTGGTCGGGCCACGCTTGGTCGGGCCACGCTTGGCCGGGCCACGCTTGGCTTGCCACTGAGTGCGCCCGGCGGCAGCGCCTGGTTGTTGATTTTGAGCGCCGTCAACACCACGGGCGGTTGATAAGTCCATGCCTGAAAGCGTGCCGGGTTGATGATGGCCACCCCACGGGTGCCTCCAAACAGAAGCAAGCCATCACGGGTTTTAAGGTAGGCACCGGACCAACTGCTACCATGGTCGAGTCCATCGGCCCGGCCCAGCGGCAGCATTTGACGGGTGGCCGGATTAAATAGCGCCGATTCAGTCCAGATGCGGCCCTGCGCATCTTCCAGCAGGTTTTCTCCCATTACCCTGCCAGCATCCTTCGTCGCGCCGTTAAAATGCTCAAATTGCGCTTGTTTGCCATCCCACTGCCGCATGCGCGAAATGCCTTTGTCCGACGCCACCCACAAATGCCCGGTGCGATCAAGCAGCAAGCCCGAAGCCAGTTCAGAATGAAACCCGCTGACCCGCCCTGTTTCCTTGTGAATGCCGTGCCAACCCCGGCTGCCGGGTGCCAATACCCACAAACCGTTATCGCTGCCAGCCCAAATCCGGCCCTCACGGTCTTCGCTCAAGGCATAGATCCGGCTGACCAGCGCTTTACCGTGCTCATCCGGCACGGCTTCAAATCGGGCCACGCTGGCGTCAGCGCCGAGCAAGTTTTTTTTCAGATGTGCCACGCCGGAACTGGTGCCCACCCACAGGCTGCCGTCACGGCTAACCATAATACTTTTTACCTGTTGATTCGGCAAACCGTCGATTTTCTGCCATTCCCTGCTACCCGCTTGCAGGCGCACCACGCCCGCTTGCTGAGTGCCCGCCCATAGGCTACCGTCAGCGGTTTGGGCCAGCGAATAGATGGTGGCATCGGGCAAGCCGCCCACCACCCCGCTACGATAGCCGCCGACCAAGCCGCGTTGACGCTCGATGATATCGATGCCATTGCCCTCGGTGCCAAACAAAAGCTGACCATTAGCCAGCTCCAGTATGCTGTGCACATCCGGGCGAGTCAAACCGAGCGGCCAGACAGCGCTGTGGCGCAGCAGGCCCAGCATATTGTTTTTACTGTTATAGCGCTGCAAACCACCAGCCCAGGTGCCGATCCAGAGCAAGCCGGATTTATCCAGCAACAAGGGCACCACCACATCCAACGCCAAACTGCCGGACAGGGTTGGGTCATGGCGCAAATGCTGCAACACCCGGCCATCATCGGCACTCACGATATTGATGCCGCCGCCATAGGTGGCCAGCCAGATTTGGTCAGCTTGCACTTGCGCCATGCCGCTCACCCAGCCATGGCTGAGCGCGCCGGGATTGCCAGTCTCCAGCGCCAACCAGTGCGCGCTGCCGCTGGCATCGAGCCACGCTGCACCATGCTCGCCCGTGCCTACCCACAGCTTACCGTCTTGCGCCTGAAACAGGGTTTGAATGTTTTTGCCAATGAAAGCATCGCCCGCCACCGCTTCAAAATCCTGGCCATTGGCGGCCAGCCGTTGCAAGCCTTTGGTGCTACCCACCCACAGCCGTCCAGCCCGGTCGTACAACAGGCTCGCCACTTTGTCAGACAACAGGCTTTGTGGCTTGCTGGCGTCATGGTAATAATGCCTGAAGCGAGCCGTGCCGGAGCGCAAAGGGGCAGGTAAATAATCGAGACCATGATCGGTGCCCAACCACATGCCGCCCTTCTCGTCTTCCGCCAGCGACCAAATCCTGCCGCCCGAGAGCGAAGCGCTTTGATGTTCATCATGGCTAAAGTTTTCAAAGCGTTCGCTGGCCGGGTCAAACACGGCCACGCCATCGCTATTGGTGCCCACCCACAGCCGCCCGTCCCTGGCCAGGCGCAAGGTGAGCACATAATCGCCGACGATGGAAAAGGGGTTGTTGGCGTCATGCACAAACTTGCGAA
>JBKJLF010000681.1:0-10405 GCA_046597185.1 Burkholderiaceae bacterium
CTGGCACCGCGCCGCCTGCGCAATATGTCCCGTCCACAAGCAGAAGAAGTGGCGCGCGGTTTATTGGCCAAGGTGGGTTTGAGTGAGCATGCGCATAAATACCCGCATCAAATCTCAGGCGGGCAGGCGCAACGGGTGGCCATTGCCCGTGCGCTGGCAATGCAGCCCAAGGTGATGTTGTTTGACGAGCCAACCAGCGCGCTGGACCCGGAAATGATTAAAGAAGTACTCGATGTAATGAAAGATCTGGCCCGTTCAGGGATGACGATGTTGGTGGTAACGCATGAAATGGGCTTTGCCCGCGACGTAGCCGACCGCGTGATCTTCTTTGAAAAAGGGAAAATTTTAACCGAAGCCGCGCCACAATTGTTTTTCGAAAACGCCAGCAATGAGCGTATTCGGGCATTTCTTGGACAAATTAATACATAATCGGAGAACGTAACATGACTTTGCAAATGACCTTACAAACCAAATTTAAATTGACCGCTCTGGCCTTGCTGCTCAGCGCCAGCGCCACCCCCAGCTATGCGCAATCGGCCAAAGACTTTAAAGAAATGCGCGCCGAGATCAAGCGTTTGCGCGATGAGTTAAACGAACTCAAGGCCGCCAAGGCAGAAGAAGCCAAAGCTGCCGCCGCTGTCAAAGCCGACATGATGAAAATGATGGCGGCCAAAGAAGAAGCGGGCAAAGCGCATAAGATGGAAGAAGATCCAAAGATGATGGCCAAGCATGCCGAAGTGATCGAGCGCCTCGATCAAGTCGAATTGCGCGCCAAAGACGCGGTGGTATTGGGTGATATTGGTAATTCCTTCCGCCTGCCTAATTCCGAAACCTCGATGCGCATCTATGGTTTTGCCGAGCTGAATTTAATCCATGAATTCAAAGGCGATAACGCCAGTTGCGATTATTCCACCTGCCTGTTTTACTCTCCGCTGCAAAATTCGGACTTGGCCAAACGCAGCAATGGCACTTACCTGCACGCTCGCACCACGCGCTTAGGCTTTGAGATGAGCACGCCTTCCAAATACGGTGCCATCGGCATTAAAATTGAAGGTGACTTTAATAACGATCCACGTACCGGCAATGCTGCCGTCAACGGTGGCACCGGCAATATCTATACCCAACAAGCCACCAATAGTTATAACTTCCGTCTGCGTCAGGCTTATGGCCAGTTTGGTGGCTTATTGGTCGGGCAAACCTGGTCTACCTTCTTTGATGTGGACAATGCGCCGGAATCGGTTGATTTTAATGGCGCGATCGGCTCGACCTTTATTCGCCAGCCGATGATCCGTTATGCCTACCCCACCAAAGACAATGGCACCTTCACCGGCGCTATCGAAAACCCGGTCAGCTATGTGTATGACAATACCGGCAGCGGTGTGCCCACCAAAGCCGGCTTTTCGCGCGTGCCGGACTTCGTGGGCCGCTGGGATAAATCTTACCCATGGGGTGCGCTCAGCTTGCGCGGGGTGGTACATCAATTGCTGGTCAAGGATAACGCCGCCAATTTATCCGCTTCCACTTATGGCTATGGCCTGGGTGCCAGCGGCATTTACAAAGCCTCGGGCGATGATTTGATCAACTGGGCCGTCACCACGGGTACAGGTATCGGGCGTTATTTCAACTATATCGAAGGCGCGGTGTATGACCCGGCACGCAACGGCATCTTGAAAGAGCGCGTAACCGGGCTGGTGTTGGGTTACCAACATAAATATTCACCGACTTTGCGCTTTGATTCTTCGTTCGGTTACCAATACACCTCCAATAACGATTACACCCGCTATGCGCTCGATCCGGCCAACAAGCTTGATTCTGCCGCACTGGGCCAATATGCACTCAACCGCTCGGTGGTGCAGGCGCATTTGGGCTTTATCTGGAATCCGGTGCCGAATGTGGATATTGGTTACGAGTGGATTATTGGCCGTCGTAAAACCTTGAATGGCGAACGTGGCGATACCAACCGCCTTGATTTCTCGGCCAAGTACAATTTCAACTAAGTGTTCGGCAAGCGTTGGTTTGGGATGGGATCACGTAGGGTGGGCACGAGTGCCCACGCGTTGGCGGCCAGGCACAGCGTTTCGCGTGGGCACAGGTGCCCACCCTACGGTGCATAAGCAGTAAATTTAAAAAAATGGAGAAACAAGATGGAACAACAAGTGCAAGACCTGCGCGCAAAGACGCTAGAACTGGTCATGACGGGCACAGGCCCGGCAGTCACCGAACAACACCATGAAACCACTAGCCTGATCCGCACCTGGCTGCACGCGTTGGACGAAGATGATTTGAGCGAAATCACGCCCGAGCAATTGGCCGCCGTGTTGTGGGATGGTTTTGCTGCTGCCGGGAGGCGCACGGGTGAAGGTTGTCAGGTTGCGAGTCTGCGCTACCCGGACGGCCATGGCGGCATGGCGACTGCCTTGTTGATTTTGAATGAAGACATGCCTTATCTGGTGGATTCGCTGGTGATGGCATTCAGAAAACGTAAAATTGCCTTGCAAGCGGTGTTGAACGCGGTGTTGGCGGTGCAGCGCGTCGAAGGCGCAGTGGTGAATGCCGATAGCGCCGCCAGCAAAGTCGGCCCGCTCGAATCGTATGTATTGTGTTTATTGAGTAATGATCTGGAAGGGGCAGAACTGGCCGAATTAATCAGCGCCTTGCGCATGGTTGCTTTTGACGCCACCGTGGTGCGGCGCGATTCAGTGTTGTTGGCCGAAAAACTCTCCAGCGTAGGCTATGCCGCCAGTGCGCGCGGCACCGAAGGCCAGGAAGTGGCGGCTTTTATGGAATGGGCCAAGTCGGAAGGCTTTGAAACCTTTGGCTATGGTTACTACCGCGTCACCCCCGGTGCGCGTGAATTGCATCGTGATTTGCCCAGCCGCCTGGGCGTGTTGCGCGATTTGGAACATCCGGTCTACAGCACTTGTCTGGCCAATATTCCGGGTGACTATGAAACCCTGTCGGCACGGCCAGAAATTTTATCGGTGGTGAAAGCGGACGTGCAAGGCACACTGCATCGCGATCAACGGCTGGACTTTATCGGTGTGCGCGATACCGACGCCAATGGCACCATCATTGGTGAACATTGCTTCGTCGGCCTGTTCACCCGCGCCGCCACCTCCAACCCTGCAATTCGCTTACCGGTAGCGCGCCAGCGCGTGGCGCAAGTGTTGAAATTGGCTGGTGTGCGGCCCGAGGGTTTTCGCGCTGAAAAATTCCAGGAAGTGCTGGATTCGCTGCCGCGTACCGAATTGATGGAAGGCGATGCCCAATGGCTGGCTGAAGTGTGCAGTTCCGTGGTGTCGCTGTACAAGCAACCGCGCATGAAAGTATTTGCCCGGCGTGACGTGTACAACCGCCACTTAAATGTACTGGTGTATTTGCCGCGTGAGCGTTTCAGTGCTGATCTGGTCGATGCGCTGTCCCACACCTTGCATGTCAGTTCCGGTGCCAGCGAAGTGCGCTCCCAAACCCTGGTAGCGGACGGCCCGCTGGCGCGCCTGTATTTGATTGCGAATGCGGCGCGTTATCCGCTTGATTTTGAACACGATATTCAAAACCCGCTGTTTACGGTGTTGGATGGTTGGCAAAGTGGTTTTGCTCGTTTATCCGGTTTTGTGGCTGACCGCGCACAACGCGCCAATTTACATAAACTGGCGCAAGGCTTGTCGCGCGAATATATCGCCAATAATTCGCCCGCAGTAGCGCTGCGCGATTTGCAAATGGTGGCCGCCAAAGCCCGTGGTCAGGGCGTGACGGTGCGTACTGAAGTAGAAATCGATAGCGGCCTGGGCGAAGTGGCCACCGTGCGTTTGTATTCGGTAGATCGGGTGCCACCGCTGTCGCGCATTCTGCCCGCTTTGCATAATTCTGGCGTCTCAATTGACCGCGAACAATCTTACTCGCTGACGGCACTGGACGGCACGCCTTGCTTCATTACCTGTTTGCAAATCGACCCGACTGCCGCCACCCGCTTTGGCAATCCGGAGGTGGCCGCCGCTGCCGAAGACTTGTTCACCAAATTATTCAATGATCAAGCCGAAGATGGCCGTTTGAATGGCCTGGTATTGGAAACTGGCCTGGCCGCGCGTGAAGTGCAATTGGTGCGTGCCTATATTGCCTATTGGCGGCAAACGGGTAGCCGTTTTTCGATCCGCTATATTGCCGATTGCCTGCGCAATCAACCTGGCTTTGTCAAGCAATTGGTACAAGCGTTTTTGCAGCGCTTTAACCCGGCGTTAAGCGCCACTGAACGCCAGCAGGGCATGGCTAGTTTGCAAGTGATAAAAGAGCGTCTGGCGGATGTGAACCATGCCGATACCGAGGCGGTTTTGGGTGGCGTTGCCGATTTGATGATGGCAACCATACGCACCTCTTACTTCCAGAATCAACACGAAACCATTATCTTTAAATTTGACAGCACCGCCTTGCCATGGTTGCCCGAGCCGCGCCCGTATCGCGAGATTTTTGTCTTTTCGCGCCGCTTTGAAGGCGTGCATTTACGCGGTGGCCCGGTGGCACGTGGTGGCTTGCGCTGGTCGGACCGGATGGAAGATTATCGTACCGAAGTGCTGGGCCTGGTCAAAGCGCAGATGGTGAAAAACGCGGTCATCGTGCCCGCTGGCGCGAAAGGCGGTTTTGTCTGCAAAATGATGCCCAAAGACGCCCCGCGTGAAGTGATTGCGGCTGAGGGCGAAGCGGTCTACCGCTTGTTTATTGCTGGTTTGCTGGACTTAACCGATAACCGCGACCACGGTAACATCGTGGCTCCGCCAAACACCGTGTGTTACGACGGCAGCGACCCCTATTTGGTGGTGGCGGCTGATAAGGGCACGGCCACCTTCTCCGACATTGCCAATGGCATTGCGGTTAAGCGTGGTTTTTGGCTGGGCGATGCGTTTGCCTCGGGTGGCTCCAACGGTTACGATCACAAAAAGCTGGGCATTACCGCCAAGGGCGCATGGGAAGCGGTGAAACGCCATTTCTTTGAAATGCACCATGATTTAAACACCACCCCGATCACCCTGGTGGGTATTGGTGATATGTCGGGCGACGTGTTTGGTAATGGCGTGCTGTTGTCGCGCCAATTGAAGGTGGTGGCGGCGTTTGATCATCGCCATATCTTCCTCGACCCCACACCCGATGTGGCCACCTCGTTTGCCGAGCGGGTACGCATGTTTGCCTTGCCGCGTTCGTCGTGGGAAGACTATGACAAGAGCTTGATTTCGCCAGGCGGCGGCGTGTATCCGCGTAGTGTGCGTTCGATTGAAATTTCGCCGCAGATGCAAGCGGTGCTGGATATTAGCGAAAGCAGTTTGTCGCCGGAAGAATTGATGCATAAAATCTTGCTGGCCCCGGTCGATTTGTTTTATAACGGCGGTATCGGCACCTATATCAAAGCCTCGGCTGAAAGCCACGCCCAGGTGAAAGACCGTGCCAATGACGGGATTCGGGTCGATGGTAATCAATTGCGTTGCAAAGTGGTGGCCGAAGGCGGTAACTTGGGTGCAACCCAGGCGGGCCGGATCGAATTTGCCATGGCCGGTGGCCGCATCTTTACCGATGCGATTGATAATTCGGCAGGCGTGGATTGTTCTGACCATGAAGTCAATGCCAAAATCTGGCTGGATGTGGAAGTCAATGCCGGCAAAATCACTGAAGCGCTGCGTAATCAGGAATTGAATAATATGACGCAAGCGATTGAAGATTTGGTACTGCGTGATAACCGTTTGCAAACCCAGTTGCTAACGCGTGAAGTGCAAGCCCAGGTTGATGCCAATACCCTCGACGCCTATGCCGAACTGATCGCCAATCTGGAAGCCGAAGGCGCGCTCTCGCGAGAGCTGGAGCAATTGCCCAGTGTGACCGAATTGGCGCGGCGTAAGCTGGAAGGGCGTGGTTTGGTCAGTTCTGAACTGGCGGTGGTGGTGGCACACGTTAAAAATCGCTTCAAGCGGATTTTGGCGGAATTGCCCTTAACCGAAATGTCCTGGGCCGATACCGTCCTCAAACCGTATTTCCCGGCCGCGTTTGTGGCGACCCGTTCGGCGCTGGATCATCCGCTGGCGAATGCGATTTTGGCCACCGTATTGGCCAATGAAGCGGTCAACCGATGCGGCCCACTGATGGTGGGGGCGCTGGCCAGTAGCCACCACGTGGAACAAACCGCCGTGGTGTGTGCGTGGGCGCAAGCCTGGGCGGCGTTGAATTTAGGCCCGGTATTTGATGTGTTGGATAACCATGCATTGTTGGTGCCACCGGATGTCTCGATTGAAGTCGATCGCCACACCCGCGCCTTGCAAAGGGTGATGATTGAAGGCGTGTTGTCGGTGTCACAGGAGCAATTGCAGGGCGTCGGACAACTCAGTGCTTTGTTTGCCAATGGCGACATGTTGCAGCGCTTGATGACGGCGGAAGTCCACCCGGCCATGAGCGGTTTGCCCGGTGTGTTTGTGGATGCCTGGAAAACCGTGAATGGCTTGTCGGCGGTGGCGGGTTTCTTGTTTGCCTCTTTGTCGGTGACACGTCCTGGCGATATGGATTTGGCGACCTTCTTGCAAGTGGGCATGGTATTGCGCCAGGAAGCGGGCATTACCGTGTTGGAGCAAGGTTTGAAACAAATTACTGCCGCCAGCGGTGGTTTGCGCGACTATGCGCAGCAAGTTTTGCAGCGCACCCAGCAGCGTTTATTGGCGCAGGTGCTAGGGCATATGGCGGGCAAGGGCGGTAAGGCTTGTGATAGTGAGCAAGCCGTGGCCCAGGTGGTTGCCAGTTTGCCCAAGGCGCACGGCGGCCCGGCTGAGCAAGCGATGTTGCAAGTATGGGCCTTGTCGGAAGCGGTGTCGTGTGTGGGTGCAGCATGAGTTCGGCCGGCTTAAATCAGGCTGGCTTAAATCAGTCTGGCTTGCATCCGGCAGTAGCGGCGCTGGCTGCTGCTGATTTTACTGTACTGGCTGCGGCTTTTCGCGTCGCCGGGTTTGCGGTGAGTCTGCCGATTCCCGGCGCACTGCAAATTTTGCGCCCGCCTGTTTTGGGGGCAGCGGCAGAGGTGGGGGCGGGGGCAGAGGCGGGGCCGACCAAGCGTATTTTGTTGCCATCTGGGCTCAGTGATGATCCCAAACCGAATAGCCGTAGCGCGGCGGCGCATGCGGTGGAAATTGATCTAACGCCCAGCGTCTTGCTGTCAGTGGGTGTGCATGGTGATGAAACCGGGCCGATAGAAGTGCTGGCGCATTTGCTCGACGCCTTGAGTAAAACGCCGCACGCTTTGGCGGTGAATTTGCTGTTGGTGGTGGGTAACGTGGATGCGATTGCGGCGGGCAAGCGTTTTATCGATGCCGATTTGAACCGGATGTTCAAGCGTAACCGGGGTGATTTGGCGGGCACGCAAGAAGCGGCGCGGGCTGACCAAATGATGCAGGTAACCGAGGCGTTTTTTGCCAGTAAAGGGCCAGTGCGCTGGCACCTGGATTTGCATACCGCGATTCGGCCCTCGCAGTTCCCGACGTTTGCGATTGTGCCCGAATTAATTGAAGCGCTTGCACGCCAGCGTTTGATCGACTGGTTGGGTTGTGGCGGGGTCGAGGCGGTGATCATGAACCCGAAATCGGCGGGCACCTATAGCTATTTCACCTCTGAGCAATGCGCGGCAGCGGGCAGTACGGTGGAATTGGGTCGGGTCGGTATTTTGGGGCAAAATGATTTGACCCAATTTGCCGCCGCCAGCAGCGCGCTCGATAGTCTGTTGCGCGGTGATGCCAGTTTGCTACCTGTGGGCCAGCCTGCCGAAGTGTTTTTGATGGCGCAGGAGATTATGAAATTATCCGATGGCTTCACCATGGCCTTTGGTTCGGAGACGCAAAATTTTACCAGGCTGATGCAAGGTGAATTAATTGCGCAAGATGGCGACACGCGGTATGTGGTGCAGCATGCGGAGGAATATGTGGTGTTTCCCAACCCGAAGGTGAGGGTTGGGCAGCGCGCAGGATTGATGGTCGTGCGCCAAAGCGCCCCGGGGGAGGACAGCCTCGAAGGCAGGAATCCGAAAGGGGGCTGAGGCCGGGCGCAGAACCGGGGAAGTCCCCGGTTCTTGGGGACGCCCGGTGCGACCAGTGGGTTAATTAACGAAGAGTGCGATAAGGATGATGATGGGAAGCGGGATACCCAACAAAAGCAGAAGGATTGAACGCATGATGGTCTCCGGTAAAGCGGTTGAGCGATTAAGCGGTTGGCCGATTAAGCGGTTGAGCGTTTGAGCGCACATAGTTGCGTTCGTCGTCACGCTGACGACCGCCCAGGGTTGCGGCCAAACTGGCGGTGAAAGCCCCAAGCAGCAGTGTCGCGAACATCCACAAAGCGGAATGCGCTGCCGTTTTACGCGCTTCGTCGGTTAATTGTAACGCTTTGGCCTTGGCTTCGGCCGCCGCATTCGTGGCACGGGCATAAATCTCGTCAACGCGTCGCTCGGCGTCGCCCTGGCTCAGGCCGGAACGCTTGGCAACGGTTTGAGCCAAATAAGCACGGTCTTCGGCAGAGAGTTTGCCATCGGTCAGGCTGGAGTCAACGATCTTGCTGATCTCGCCTCGTTGCACTTCAGTCGTCCCATCGCCCGAGGCAGAACGCAGCAACATGTCGGCATAATAGCTCATCCCCAGACCCGTATCGGTGGACTTGGTGTTGGCATTGGCCATTATCGGTATTGCTACCGTAGCGGCAGCGGTGCCTGTCTCGATCATTCCGCCCAACGCAGCCTTGACGCCCCCGGCCAGCAGGGCGACGGTAATGAGCGTGGATACCGACCAAGCCAAGAGGCCATGCGCGGTGTCGCGGAAATGGATTTCATCACCGTGGACGTGTAACCATTTCAAACGAAGCCGTCCGGCGATATAGCCGCCTACGCCTGAGCCTGCGAGTTGTATAAAGGCAACCCAGGCAATCGTCACCCAGGTGATCGTAGTGGTGTTGTACGAATAGGGCGACACCGACGACAGGCCCAGCCCGACGCCCAGTAACAATAGAATGAACGAAAGTGAGGCCGCCGCAACGGCACCGGCGAAGACTGCGCCCCAGGACACGCCTGAGGCGTGTCCGTCATCGAATAATTGGGGAGCCCGGGTTTGTTCGGGGTTTAAATGTGTTTCCATGATGAGCCTCTTGAGTAAATGGGTTAAAAGATGAAGGGAAGCGCGAATTTAAGGCTGCGTCTCTTCCAGCGTCGCCTTGAGTTCTGTCATTTGCTCACCAAGTGCCACCAAATCAACTTTGGTCTCGCGCACTTGGGGAAACATCTCACCTTCTTCTTCGCCGACATGGTGTTCAACCTGTTCGGACAGAACCTTGATCTTGGCGTCGTACAACTCGTCGCCCGGATCCATGTCCATGATCTGGAGGATCAACTCCGTGACGTTGGCGTGCTCGACCAGGGCTTCGTCCATGAGGTCGTTGTTCTTGATGCGGCTGCGCACGCCGGGATAAAACACCTGTTCCTCCATTTGCGAGTGGATAATCAGTTCGTTGCAGATCTGGTTTGCTATTTTCTTCTTGTTAACCTTTGAGCGGTCACCAAGCTTGTCAAATTGCTCGAACAGGGCTTTTACTTTTTTGTGGTCGGCGATAAGCATCGCGATTGCATCGTTTGTGGTAGTAGTCATGAAATTCTCCTTGGGGGTTAGTTAGACCATCTTGCCGCATTAATTGACAAGCGTATGTGCGCAAGCGTACAAAGATTTGCAAAAAGACAGCATATTTTGAGGGCATTGCAAGCGCGCCACGAAGCGGGGAAAAGCATATCGGTTGTTGGTGGCGCTGTAGTGCGGCTGGCCTTGCAGGTGGTGCAAAGAAATGCAATTCCGGGATGTGTAGTGCTTGAACCACCTTAACGTCGTCATCCTCGCATTACGAAGGTCGAAGTTGTTTTTGAGGTTGAACACGCGCAATGTTTCTTCGGCTCGTTTTAAGTTGCCTGGGCTTAAGTTGTCGCGTGGTGAAATGTCCCCATCGGATTCAAAAATAAAAAAATCATCAGGATCATCCACATCGGGTTTGATCAAATCGCGCAATAAATGGGGCCTGCCTTTGCCATTTTATGTTTGCCGCATGAGTCAAGGCAATTGCAAGAGCCAAACAGGTTGGCCCATTCAAACTCGCCTTGTGGGTATAGCACACGTATGCTGTTGGCCCTGACACTGCTCAATACTTGGGGGCTGTGGGTGGTGACGATGAACTGGATTTTTGGGAATGCCTTCAGCAATTGATCCGCCACCCGCTGTTGCGAGCCGGGGTGCAGGTGCATGTCGAGCTCATCAATCAACACCACGCCATTGGTTTCGACCACCGCTTGTTGGCCGAGATGTGGGTTTAATTTGATGCAGCGATACGCCAAATCACCTATTAATGCCAGCATATTGCG
>JBKJLF010000768.1:0-7562 GCA_046597185.1 Burkholderiaceae bacterium
TGCATGTGCGCCGCGCAAACCGCAAAGCTAAAATAAGCACCTTTGCGCGCGCGCAAACCCCATTCAATATCAATGGCGTCAATAAATAAATCATCCCGCATCAAACCTACCGCCTGCAAGCTGGCACGGCTAATCAATTGGCCAGAGGTAATCAGGTAGCCCGCTTCAATCAAGCCATCAAAATCGGCTTGATATTTGCGTTTGCTGAAAAAGCGTTCTGGCCCGATGATGGGCGCAATCTGTTGATGCGGCCCATTCACATACACTGGCCCGAGTGCCGCCAGCTTGATGCCGCGCACCAACAGGGTTCGCTCGGCAGCCAGCAGTTGCTGCAACATATCAGCAGCAGGCAGGCTATCTTGGTCAAACAACAACACATGGCTGGCTTGCTCGGCCAAGGCATGGCGGATGCCCGTATTTAAACCACTGGCCAAACCGATGTTATGCGTTTGTTGCAACCAGGTGGTAACAGGGAATTGCGCTTGCAAGCTGCTGCGCAGTGCGGCGTCACAGCCGTTATCGACAATCACCGCTTGCGCCAACTGATTCAGCCGCGCCAAAGCCTGAAGCAACGCGCCCAGGGCGAGCGCGTCGGGCTGGTAAATCACCACTACCGCAATAATCTTTTGCGCTGCGCTCATGCCAGTCTCAATCCTTTCTCATTCATCGCGCGCCAGGTGTTTCAACGCATAGCGAAATAAACACAGCGCATCCAGGGCGGCACGCAAAGTCCACGCCAGCGCAACCCCGACAATACCTTGCCAGTGAATACAAAACCAGAGCAAGGGCAAATAGACCAGCAATTCCAGCAAATGAAATTGTGCCGTCACTTTGGCTTGCCCACGCCCCTGCACATACGCGAAGGGAATATGCGCCAGGCCATTCAAGGCCACCCCCAGCGCCAACCACAGCAAGATGGGCGCACTGTGGCGGGCAAATTCGGGGTTCAACCACCAGGCCAGCAGCCGTTCACCCAAGGGCCAGACCAATAACAACATCAAGCCCATGGCCACGCCCACGGCCAGACAGCTTTGCCAAAATACCCGGCGCGCTAAGGCAGCCGTGCTTGCTGCAAACAGCGGGAAGCATACCCCGGCGATGGCACCGGGCACGATCAAGGCACGCATGATAATATCAAACGGGGTGCTGTAATAACTGACTGCCGCAAGTGACAGCACCGAGCCAATCACCAGCCGATCCATATTCACCATCAAGGGGCCAATGATGTTGGAGAGCGTCATCCAACCGCCAAAGCGCAATAATTCGGGCAGGCTTTGGCGCGACCATGCGCCTTGCCGCCATTCCGGTAGCGCACGCTGGCACGCCAGGACAAAAAATAACAGGGTCAACACCCGCACCAAACAAAGCGCCGCAAACATCGGCACCAGGCTATGCGAATACGGCAACACCGCCAGCGGTGCCACAAACGTGAGTACGCCCAGCGGGGTGCGCACCAAATTCACCAGTTTAAACGCATGCAGCGCTTCCAACACGCCGCGCAATCCGGTGGCCAACACCACCAGCGGAATCGCCGGTACCAGCCATAACAGGCTTAGCCGTGCTTCGGCTTGCAAGCTGGCCGGCACCTTGAGTAGCGAGCCGATTAAATAATCAGCCCCAAACCATAACAAAGCGGCGGCCAACAAACCTACCGCCAGCATCACGGCCAAGCCGCTGTATATGATGTCGGCCACTGCCTCATGGCGCGCACGGCGGGCGGCCACACATTGGGTGAGTGCGCGCCCCAGGCCTAAATCGAACAGACTGAAATAGCCGATTAACATCCAGCCTATCGACAATAAACCAAACCGTTCCACCCCAAGCTGGCGAATCAGGATTGGCATCGCCAACAAAGCCGCCGCCATGGGAGCCAACTGGCCGAGCAAATTCCAGCCCATGTTTTTAATCACGCCAAAGCGCGCAAGACTGGCGATGCCAGAACTCATGGGATGCGCCTCAATTCCGGTATTTCAGGTAGTTCAGACATTTCAAGCCTTTTTATCGGCGGCGATCAGGTATTGCAAGGTGAGAAACTCCTTGAATAAGCCCAGCGTGAGTTGATTGGCCAGCCGACTCTTGCCGGCTTGCGCCAAAGGCAGGCGGCGCAGCGCTTGTACCTGCAAACCACTGCCAGAGACCAGTTGCAGCGCACTCTCGCGCGTAAAAAAGCGCAAATGGGTGCGGTCGAGAATACCCGTATCGGCATAACGCCATTGGCCGGCAAATAACAATGGCCCCAGCGCATGCCAGTTGCGCACATTCGGTATGCTGGCAATGAGGCGGCCACCGGGTTTCAAATGGCGCACCAGACGCGCCAACACGTGCCACGGGTCGATTAAATGCTCCAATACATCCAGGCAAAGGATTAAATCGAAATGGTTTTCCGGGCAGTTCAGCGCCATCTGTTCAATATCGCCCTGTTGTACCAAATCCACCGCCTGCGCGGCCAGCTCGGCTGCTTGCGGAAATAATTCTACCCCCATCGCGTATTGGCAGTGGCCTTGCGCTTTCAGCCATTTGAGCGTTGCACCGCTGCCGCAACCCAGTTCCAATACCCGTTCGCACTGCGCTGGCAAGAGCGCCAGAATATCGCTGCGCGCATTGGCGAAATATTGCTGGTCTTTTTCAATATAATGGCTGTCGGCTTGGGTGTCGGCTTGGGTGGCAGCTTGGGTGGCAGTTTGGGTGGCAGTTTGGGTGGCAGTTTGGGTGGCAGCTTGGGTGGCAGCTTGGGTGGCAGTTTGATGCTGCGCTTGATTCTCCATCACGCAATCCTAAGCCCGCAAGCATAAAGCCAGGGCCGCATCCCATTGCGGCAAACCACAAAATTGCGCGGTAAACTTGGCGCAAGAGAGTTCCGAATTGGCCGGGCGGCGTGCCGGGGTTGGATATTGGTCGGTGCTGATCGGAGTCACACTACAGCGCTCGCTCAAGCCTGACTGCGCCAAAATGGCTTCGGTGAAACCATGCCAACTGCTGGTACCTTGCGCCACAGTATGGTAAATGCCGCTGCGCTCGCGCCACCAGTCTTGCCTGTGCAGCGCGCTTGACTGTTGGCCTGCGGCCTGTGCCAGCACATGGGCGGTGATTTCAGCCAGGGTGCGGCACCAGGTCGGTGCCCCGATTTGGTCGGCCACCACGCGCAAGTTGTCGCGCTCGGCCGCCAAACGCAGCATGGTGAGCAAAAAATTCTTGCCGCGCATGCCATACACCCAACTGGTACGAAAAATCAGATGGGCGCAATCGCTGGCGGCAATCGCCTGCTCTCCCGCCAGCTTGGTTTTGCCATACACACTCACGGGCGAGGTGTTATCGGTTTCCAGATACGCACCCTGTTTGCTGCCATCAAACACATAATCGGTTGAAAAATGGATTAGCACACTGCCCAAGCGCGCCGCTTCTTCGGCCATCACGCCCGGTGCTTCGGCGTTCACGCGTAGCGCCAATTCCGGCTCACTCTCAGCTTTATCGACCGCAGTGTAAGCAGCCGGGTTGATGATGATGTCCGGTGCCAGCTCACGCACAAATTCACGCACCTGATCCAGATTGGCCAAATCGAATTGTTGCCGATCCGGCGCAATGATTTGCCCCAAACCTTGCAAACTACGTTCCAACTCATAGCCAACCTGGCCGTTTTTGCCCGTCAACAAAATTTTCATGCAAACACCTCGGCATCCAGAAGCAATTTCCCGGCCTGGTCTTTACGCGCCAGCAGCGGGGTCGCGCCGTTTAATGGCCAGGCAATATTTAATGTGGGGTCGCTCCATAGAATGCTGCGTTCAAACTCGGGTGCCCAATAATCGGTGGTTTTATACAAAAATTCGGCGCTCTCACTGGTCACCACAAAACCATGGGCAAAGCCCGGCGGTATCCACAATTGGCGTTTATTGGCTGCCGATAGCGTCAAGCCAAACCACTGCCCAAGCGTGGGGGACGAACGCCGGATATCAACCGCCACATCAAACACCTCCCCCGCCACCACGCGCACCAGTTTGCCTTGCGCCTGTTGAATTTGATAATGCAAACCACGCAACACATATTGCGCGGATTTGGAATGATTATCTTGCACAAATGGCGTATTCACGCCGGTTAATTCGGCAAAGCGGCGCTGGTTAAAACTTTCGTAAAAAAAACCCCGATCATCACCAAAGACCGTGGGTTCGAGAATCAATAAATCAGGAATGGGGGTCGTTACAATCTTCATGCGCAGGCTTTCAATACGATAGTTTCAGTTCGATTCAGTTCAATTTAGCTAAATTCAGTTCAATTTAATTCCTTCGGCCAGTTCAAAATACTTTGTCTTGCATGATCTGCAGCATGTATTGTCCGTAGCCGTTTTTCATCAAAGGCTGTGCCAGACGTTCCAGTTGCGCGCCATCGATAAAGCCTTTGCGATACGCCACTTCTTCCACGCATGCAATTTTCAAGCCCTGGCGTTTTTCAATAGTACAGATAAATTGCGATGCTTCGAGTAAGGATTCATGGGTGCCAGTATCGAGCCAAGCCATGCCGCGCCCCATTAATTCGACGTTGAGTTGATCACGCTCCAAATAGACCCGATTGACATCGGTAATTTCGAGTTCGCCACGAGCGGAAGGCTGGATACTGGTGGCGATATCACATACTTGATGGTCGTAAAAATACAGCCCCGTGACGGCGTAATTGGATTTTGGCTGCAGTGGTTTTTCTTCAATGCTGATGGCATGGCGCTCGGCGTTAAATTCGACCACGCCATAGCGTTCCGGGTCTTGCACATGGTAGGCAAACACGGTCGCTCCATCGGTGCTGGCATTGGCGCTGGAGAGCTTGCCTTCCAGTTCATGCCCGTAATAAATATTATCGCCCAAAATCAAGGCCGAAGGGCCGTTGCCAACAAAACTGCGCCCGATGATAAACGCTTGTGCCAAACCATCCGGGCTGGGTTGCACCGCATAAGAGATTTCCATGCCCCATTGCCGCCCGTCGCCAAGTAACTCCTGAAAGCGTGGCGTGTCTTGCGGTGTCGAGATGATGAGTATTTCGCGTATCCCGGCCAACATCAGCGTGGAGAGCGGATAGTAAATCATCGGTTTATCATAGACGGGCAATAATTGCTTGGATACGGTACGCGTGACCGGGTACAGCCGGGTGCCCGAGCCACCCGCCAAAATAATCCCTTTGCGCTTTACTGCACTCATGCCGCCTCCTCACGTTTTGCGTAATTGGTTTCCATCCATTTTAAATAATCGCCCGACTGGATACGGGCGATCCATTCCGGGTTAGCCAAATACCATTGCACGGTTTTGGCGATGCCGCTGGCAAAGGTTTCCACTGGTCGCCAACCCAATTCCCGCGCGATTTTTGTGGCGTCGATGGCGTAACGTCGATCATGACCGGGTCGATCTTTGACGGTGACCATGAGATTGCGATAACTGGCGCTAGCTGGCACCAGGCTATCCAACTGGTCGCACAGCGTATGCACCACATGCAAATTGGCTTGTTCGTTCCAACCGCCGACATTATAGGTTTCACCCGGCACGCCCGCTTCCAAAATGCGGCGCAGCGCAGAACAATGGTCGCCCACATATAACCAATCACGCACTTGCATGCCATCGCCATAAATTGGCAAATTTTTGCCAGCCAGCGCATTGCTGATCATCAAGGGGATTAATTTTTCCGGAAATTGCCAGGGGCCGTAATTGTTGGAGCAATTGGAGGTGAGGGTCGGCAAACCATAGGTGTGATGGTAAGCGCGCACCAAATGGTCGGATGCGGCTTTTGACGCAGAATACGGGCTATTGGGCGCATAGGCGGTGGTTTCGCTAAAGGCCGGGTCGTTCGGTGCCAGTGTGCCATACACTTCATCTGTCGAGACATGTACAAAGCGAAACGCCGCCTGTTCGGCTTCAGGCAAGCCCGTGTAATATTGCCGTGCCGCTTCGAGCAAACTGAAGGTGCCATTCACATTGGTTTCGATAAACGCAGCCGGACCGTGGATGGAGCGGTCCACATGGCTTTCGGCAGCAAAATGCAACACTGCGCGTGGCCGATGGGTTTGCATCAGCGCGAGCATACGCGCACTATCGCCAATATCGGCATGCACAAAAATATGGCGCGCATCGTTTTGCACCCGTTCCAGATTACTTAAATTGCCAGCATAGGTTAGCTTATCCACATTCACCAATGCTTCGTCATGCTGTGCCAACCAATCCAATACAAAATTGGAACCGATAAAGCCCGCCCCGCCTGTCACCAAAATCATCATTACCTCGTCTATTTTTGCTTCCAGCGCTGATTTTAGGGTATAACGGCGGTATACGGATGGAAATCGTTGTTTTAGATTTATTTTTTTACCGCAATATAGCCCAATCGCGTTGCGCTGGCCCTGAGTTTGTCCTGAGTTTGCTTCTATAATGCAGCATTTTCCCGATTTTATGGATCGCGTATGCCTACTTATGTGATTGGCGACTTGCAAGGCTGCCACCAATCTTGCCTGAGCTTACTGGCGCAAATCGACGCCATTGACCCGGATGCGCAACTGTGGTTTGCGGGTGACCTGGTCAACCGTGGCCCGGATTCCCTCGCGACCTTGCGCCTGATGAAAAGCTTGGGCGCGCGTGCGCAATGCGTGCTGGGCAACCATGATTTGCATTTATTGGCGGCGGCGCACGGGATACGCAAGCTTTCCCGTTCTGACACATTGGACGATATTTTATCGGCACCCGACCGGGAAGACTTACTCACCTGGCTGCGCCAGCGCCCCTTGGCCATTTTTGAACAAGGCCATTTGCTGGTACATGCGGGCGTACTGCCGCAATGGCGCGCCGCACAAACCCGCGCCTTGGCGCAGGAAGTGGAAAACGTATTGCAAGGGCCGAAATGGTTGGATTTTTTAGGCAAAATGTATGGCAATGAACCGAATCAATGGCACGATGATTTGACTGGCAAAGCGCGTTTGCGCTGTATTGTGAATGGTTTAACACGCTTGCGTTTTTGCGATGCGCAAGGGGTGATGCAATTTGACAGCAAGGAAGGCGCAGGCGGCGCGCCACAAGGGTTTATGCCGTGGTTTGATGTGCCGGGGCGTAAAACCGACGATGTCACGGTGCTGTTTGGGCATTGGTCTACCTTGGGGCTGATGATGCGTGAGAATGTGATTGGGTTGGATACGGGTTGCGTGTGGGGTGGTAAGTTGAGTGCGGTGAGGTTGGAAGACAGGAAGTTGGTGCAGGTGGTATGCCCGCAGTATCAGGCACCGGGGAAGCAATGAAATTGAGCGCAATTTCACTTTTAGAATGCCAATTTTCCGCATTTCTGTCGCATTAGCCAGTGTGGTATGGTTTAATTCGACCAAAAGATGGGAGCGCAGTGATTGAGGTTTTGGGAATACCGACGCAAATTCGATATCGAGGGCAGAATATTGATTGCCGTCACGAGAACGCCGTGCCACATTCCCCGCGCCAAATCCACCGTTTTCCAAGGCCAGCACAATGGATTCGACATACTGGCTTAACTTTCTCCGCAACGCCGATTTGGCTAAACGCTCAAGCTAACACTGACTCATGCACATTCTCCACACATCA
>JBKJLF010000077.1:0-3272 GCA_046597185.1 Burkholderiaceae bacterium
GACATCATTTACAGCCTACCCTGTTCCTGCATCGCCCACTGCAATCACCACAACTTTAGCATCCACTTCAACAAGCATTTGTACCAGTGCAACCAATATTATTACCGCAAAGGCAGAAGGACTTTGCACCGGGACGGTAAGCTTTACGGGGGACTCGAATTACGAAGCTGGTTCAAAACAATTTTCCATCCAGATTCAGAAAATACCGCAAACCATTTCACTCAGTGTGGCGGGTCTTGATCAAAATGGAAAAATTAAGCTCAATCAGAAATCGACAACTGCAACCGCAACAGCCGTGCCTTCTGGTTTGCTCGTGACACTGGAAACGACGACACCAGCAGTTTGCAAAATAAGTAACGGTGTTATTAGTTTTGATGCGGCTGGGCCTTGTGCAATAAAAGCGACCCAGGCTGGCGATGCTGTTTATGCGGCTGCTCTACCTGTTGTGAAGTCCTTTGAAATAACACCACCCGCCACACCAATTATTACGTTTGGTAACACGCCTGTTTCAATACCTGCGACAAGCACGATAGATATTCCTACCTATCTTGGCACTGGCACCGCTACACCTGTGGCGACAACCCTTACAGCTAGCCCCGCCAATGTTTGTGGTATCACATCAGCCAATACCCTAAGAACCTTTGCAATTGGCATCTGTAATATCAATGCATTCTTTAGAGGTGATCTGGATTATTATCCAGGCAATGGGCAAATCGCCATTACCGTAACGGCGTTACCGCAAACCATTAGTTTTGCACTGTCGGGGCAAAGCCCATTTAGTGCTGGTTCGCGTCCAATTAGTGCAACGACTAATGCCACTGGTCTGTCTGCTACATTTACAGCGGCCCCGGCCAACATTTGCACGGTAAGTGGGGCTGTCGTTAGTTTTGTTGGTGCGGGTGACTGCACGGTAACAGCATCGCAAGCTGGTAATGATGTGTATGCACCAGCGGCTAATGTGAGTCGGACCTTTACAATCCTTGCGCCAGCGGTTTCGGTTACCAGTAGCGCTAATCCTGCCATGGTTCGTAAGAACGTAACCTTTACCGCCCGTGTTACAACAGCCGGTGCAACGGGGCCAGTCGCCTTTCAAGCGGATGGCATTGCCATCGCCGGATGCACATCTGCGCCACTCGCAAGCAATAACGCCACCTGCACCACCAGCACACTCAAACCTGGTACACGCAAAATCGAAGCTATTTATAACGGTGAGAAAAGTATCCCGTTGGTGCAATTAATCCGTACCTTGGATTGGTTAGCACCAGTGCTTGATTTGCTGTTGAACGATTAATTCAGTTTGGAGAAGTGAACATGAAAAAACTTACTTTGACATTGCTTGCCACGCTTTTATCATTCAATGCGTTGGCTGGCACGGGGACGGGGAAAATACTTGGAATCATACCTTACTCCTATGGGGGACAGGAACTATTATTTATCAAGGTAGAAATAACATCGAGCAATACACCTGTATGTAATTTCACGCAGCGGCTTGTGATGGGCAGCAACAATAATCTCCATTTCAAGGCAACACAAGCAATGGCATTAGCCGCCATGCTCGCTGGTACAAACGTAATTATCAAAGGCACTGAAAATTGTGATGTCTGGGATAACTCTGAGACGTTTTCCAGTATGTGTGTTGGTGATATACCGTGTTAATTTTTGCAGTAACGAAACTTTTTATTATACAACTAGGAGCTTTAAAAATGAAAAAGATTATTTTAACTGTACTGATGCTTTTTACCCTTCAAGCCCATGCTGGAAGAGTTTGGGTAGAAATCGATGATGCAAGTAAACTTCTATGGCAAATTAGCGCTGATGGTTCGATGTGGTTTAGAAACCTTGATGAATTTGACCCAAATCAAGGTGGCTGCTGTTATGCTTATAGGCTGGATTTAAACTCACCAGTTGGGAGAGCTTTTTTTAGTGTGATATTAGCTAAAATTGAAGGACACCAAAGAATAACATTAGGATTCCCTGATATCGGCTCGAATTCCAATATACAAACCATGGATTATTTAGGTCGCCATGGGCACGGGACGAACGAATAAATATCGAGAATAAAAAGGGCCAGATCACGATTTTACGCTAGCACAGTGCGTATTTTAGCATTAATTGTGGTCTGCCAATAATTATTCTTCGTGGTCTGTCCACTATTATGCCTTCATATTATGAATTTAAGCGATTCAAAGTAAGTGAAGAGCGCACTACCCCTCCAGGAACGTGTATACACAAACATCGGCAATCGGGCGGTAAATTATTAAAATTGGCAATAATATTGGTATAAAAAATACTTGCATTTTAAATTCCATAAGGTAAATCATGAAAAAATATCTAATTACGTTACTGCTAATACTCATTAGCTGCGGGGCCAATGCTGAACGCGTCCAAGTAACAGCAAAGGTTCAAGTACTGGGCACGTATTCTGAACAACCGGGATACGATGGTGACATTGTAATTATAATCTCGAACCCACCGCCTAGTTGCCCGGGTGGTTTTTGGCTGCGTAGCGCAAATACTGCTGGCTATAAAAATGCGGTGTCATTCTTGGTGACTGCATTCCATTCGGGGGCAACGCTCATCCTCGGCGGGCTTGATGACCAAATATGGACAGGCTCAGCCGCTAAATACTGTCGGCTAAATGACATTGCACTTTCCAACTAACGTGCAAATCGGGGTTACCTACCAAATAAAAAGGGCCAGATCACGATTTTACTCTAGCGCAGTGCGGATTTTAGTATTAATCGTGGTCTGCTCGTAATTATTATAATTTGATAGGAATTCAATATATCCGATTTATATAATTTTTTTGAAATATCGAATTAAATTAACCATAAGCGTTATTGAAAATTTTTTATACTAGCCAATTTTAGGAAATCATAATGAAAAAGATATTTGCAAAATTAGTGCTCACATTAATTTCGACTGTGAGCGTTTCCAATGTTTATGCAACAGATTATTATATACAGGGGCTTTCTATTGCGTTCATTCGGGCTGTGGGAAATTACCAAGCAGGCACAACCTTTGACAATACCATTGAGCTATGGTTTAAGACGCCCGTAAATTGCCCTGCTGAATCAAATTGCCCTGTGACTTATAGGGTTTACATTGATTCAAAGAATCCACATTTGGTTGCTGCTGCCTATCTTGCCTTCGCTAGTGATTATATGGTAAGCGTGAATGTTGACAATACATTACCAATAAGATATGGCGCTTGTGAAGTATCATTTTTAGATATAACCAAATAGCCCCATTAACCGGTAACAAATAATGAG
>JBKJLF010000174.1:0-3660 GCA_046597185.1 Burkholderiaceae bacterium
CGCCGCGCCGGGCCGGTGCCACCCGTGGTCAGCACCAAGTCGCAATGTTCGCGGTCAACCAATTCAATCAGGCAGGCTTGAATGGTGGGGCTATCGTCGGCAATCAAACGCGGACAAATCGTAAAATCACCCTTGATCGCCTGACCCAGCCACGTTTGCAGCGCCGGAATGCCCAAATCCTGATACACACCGCTGGAGGCGCGGTCAGAAATCGACACCAAGCCAATTTTCAGCATGCGTTCAGTGCTCATGACCCTGGTATCCTTCATCGTCATCTTCAAACTCGGGGAAGTCACCATCCTCATCGCCATCCTCGTCGTCATGCTCATCACCTGCATGCGCAGCATGGGCTTTGCCGTCTTTTTGCAACTGCTTCAAAATTTGAAACAATTCGCGGTAGGCTTTGGGCGGTTTGTGCTCGGCTTGCTCTTTGCGCGCATTGCGTATCAGCGTGCGCAAGTGTTGCGCGTCCAATTCCGGGTGCTCGGCCAATAGCGTGGTCAGTACGTTGTCGTCGGTCAACAATTTGTCGCGTCGGCGCTCCAGCGCATGCAATTGCGCGGTGTCGGCTTTGGATGCACCTTGCCAACCTTCAATCGTCTGTTGGATAATGGCAACCTCGTCAAGCGTCAATGAGCGCATTTTTTTACCAACGTATTGCAATTGTCGGCGTCGCCCCTCATGATCCTTAATGGTCTGGCACATTAAAATCGCGTCGCGTACATCTTCCGGCATTTCGACGCTTTTAACCCGGTCGCGTGAGTGCCCAATCAGTACGGCCCCCAGTTTTTGCAGCGCATCACTCTCGCGCTTCATTTGCGAGCGGGAAGGGCGCTCATAAGATTCTTCAAATTCGTTGGATTGATAACCACACGAACCACGGTTGGGATTTGGCATAATAGAGAAGGCACAAGGCAAAAATGAAAACGACTGCTATCATAACTGTTTTAATCGAATTGCGAAGAAAACCCGCTCATGAATGATTCCGTATTTATCCATACACTAGACCAATTGAAACAATTATCGCGTGATCTGTTGTTTTATGCGAAACATATTGGTGCCACTGACGCTGCGGTCGAGATTTCTGAAGGCGGCGGTTTGTCGGTTTCAGTGCGCAAGGGCGAAATTGAGACAATCGAGCAAAATAAAGATAAGGGCATGTCAGTGACGGTGTATGTCGGGCAAAAACGCGGTAATGCCAGCAGTTCTGACTTTTCTCTTTCCGCTTTGCAAGCCACCGTCGATGCCGCCTATAACATTGCGCGCTTTACCGCCGAAGACGATTGCGCCGATTTGCCCGAAACCGAATTGCTGGAAATGCACCCGAAGGATTTGCATTTATGCTATCCATGGCACATTACCGCAGAGCAAGCCGTGGTCTTGGCGCAACGCTGTGAAGCCGCTGCGTTTGATCTCGACCCGCGCATCACCAATAGCGATGGTGTCAGCGTGCAAGCGCAGCAATCCCAATTTGTATTTGCCAATTCGCGCGGCTTTATTGGCGGCTACCCGTATTCGCGCCATACCATTTCGGCAGCCTTGATTGCCGGCAAGGGCGATAAAATGCAGCGCGATGACTGGTATTCTTCGGTGCGCGACGTTAAAAAAATGGCCAAGCCGGAAGCAGTAGGGCGTTACGCCGCCCAGCGTGCCATGGCGCGCCTGAATGCACGCAAACTCGATACCCGCCAATGCCCGGTATTATTTGAAGCGCCCCTGGCCGCGGGTTTGGTGGGGGCGTTTGTGCAAGCGGTATCGGGCGGTGCGCTGTATCGCAAATCCACTTTTTTGCTTGATTCCTTGGGGCAACAAGTTTTCCCGGAGCATATTCAATTGACCGAAGACCCGCATGTGGTGGGCGGCATTGGTTCGGCCCCGTTTGATGAAGAAGGTGTAAAAACCTCGGCGCGCGCGGTGGTGCGTGATGGCGTGGTGCAAGGTTATTTCTTGAGTTGCTATTCGGCACGTAAATTGGGCATGCAATCGACCGGTAATTCGGGTGGCTCACATAATTTGATTTTTAGCTCCAACCTGACCGGTCCGCGTGATAATTTCAAAGTCATGTTAAAACGCCTGCATACGGGTTTGTTGGTGACCGAGCTGATGGGCTCGGGCACCAATTATGTGACCGGCGATTATTCGCGCGGGGCAAGCGGGTATTGGGTGGAAAATGGCGAAATTCAATATCCGGTGGAAGAAATCACCATCGCCGGTAATTTAAAAGACATGTTTGCCCAAATTGTGGCCATCGGCAGCGATACCCTGATTCGTGGCACCAAGCAAACCGGATCGATTTTAATTGAAAATATGGTGGTGGCCGGCAATTGATTGCCGATTGATTGCTGATTGATTGCGCATTGATTGGCTAATTGACTGGAACGGGGCAAAATTCGATTGCAGTAAAGTCATGGCACCTCTACAATCAACGCAGTGTAGAGTTAAGCTTCTAATTGCTTGGCTTTGGGCTAAGTTGCTGTGGTTTATGCATTTTGGATGGCAAGGTTTATTGCTTGTCGGTTTTTATCGTTTAGGAGAAACTATGGAACGTCGTTCCTTCCTCAAGAAAAGTGCGGTCGGTGCCGTGGGTGCATCGACTGCTGCGTTGGCAGTGCCCGCTTTGGCCGATGCACAACCCGCCATTAAATGGCGTTTGGCGTCGAGCTTTCCCAAGTCGCTCGATACTATTTTTGGTGCGGCCGATGTGTTCAGCAAGCGGGTAGCCGCATTGACTGATGGCAAATTTGAAATTCGTTCCTTTGCCGGTGGCGAAATTGTACCTGCCTTCGAAGTCATGAATGCGGTGCAAAGCGGTACGGTGGAAATGGGTCATACCGCTTCGTATTATTATTTTGGTAAAGATCCCACTTTTGCGTTTGATTGCGCCGTGCCATTTGGCCTGACTTCGCGCCAGCAAACGGCCTGGTTTGATCAAGGCGGTGGGCGCGATTTATTGCGTGAGTTTTTCAAAGGTTATGGCATTATCAATTTTATGGGTGGCAATACCGGCACCCAAATGGGCGGTTGGTTCCGTAAAGAAGTCAAAACGGTTGAAGAATTAAAAGGCGTGAAAATGCGTATCGGTGGTTTCGCCGGTAAAGTGATTCAAAAACTGGGTATGGTGCCACAGCAAATTGCGGGTGGTGATGTCTATCCGGCACTGGAAAAAGGCACGATTGATGCGGCAGAATGGGTCGGCCCGTATGACGATGAAAAGCTGGGCTTTTACAAAGTGGCCCCTTTTTATTATGCACCTGGCTGGTGGGAACCAGGGCCACAGTTGTCGTTTTATATCGGCCTTAAAGAATGGGAAAAGTTGCCCAAGTCGTATCAGGCGGCGGTGGAAGCGGCAACCTTTGAAGCGCATGTGACGATGCAGGCCGAATACGATGCGCGTAACCCGGCAGCGTTGGCGCGTTTGCTGAAAAACGGGGTCAAGCTGCGTACTTTTTCAGATGAAATCATGGAAGCGTCGTATAAAGCGGCGGTGGAAGTGATGGATGAAGAAGCCAAGAAAAATCCCAAGTTCAAGAAAATCTATGATCCATGGAAGCGTTTCCGCCAGGATCAAAATACCTGGAATTCGGTCTGTGAAGATCCGATGCAAAACTTCCTGATCAAAATCGCACGTAAGTAGGGTGGGCACGGCCTTATCGTGCCCAC
>JBKJLF010000673.1:0-4169 GCA_046597185.1 Burkholderiaceae bacterium
CCGGCTTCCGCCGCCAATTGACCGTTGTCGTCTCTGCCGCTATTTTGGGCTTGGCGCTTTTTTCCTCGGTGATTAATTCCTACGAGGCGCGTCGCCGCATCACCGAAAATTCTATTGCCACAGGCAGGCGCTTGGTAGAAACCTTCGCTGAGCAAAGCAGGCTGGCCTTACTCTATCGTTCGGCCGAAAATGCTCGTCCGGCGATTACCGCAGCCTTATCGTTTCCCGATGTGGTTGAAGTTGAAGTTGCCTACCCCGATCACAAATCGCTGATTACACAGGCAAGGAAAGATGCGGTCAATCCAACCTTGCCGAAACAAGCACCCAGAACCTTATCCTCTGCTACTCTGGAGCAAGAAACGGATGAAGTGTGGCGTTTTGGTGCGCCAGTTTATGAAACTCAATCGGAAGAATCCTCTCCCTTTGAAGCGGAAACGAAGCAACCCAAGTTGGCGGGCTATGTCCACATTAATGTGAGCCGCGCAGCCTTAAATAAACTGACACGGACATTGTTATTTGGCAATATGCTGATCAGCTTTGCTTTTGCTGCGGCCTTACTCATCTTACTGCGTATTCTCGCGCGCCATATGATCAACCCACTTAATGCCCTGTCGGATTTAATGCGGCGCGCAGAGTCAGGTGAGTCGGGTATGCGTGCTGCGCCACACGGGCCACGTGATTTAATCGACATGGCGTTGGCATTTAATAAAATGATGAATGTGTTGGAAGAACGTGAAGCCGAGCTGAAACAATCGCGTGACAAAGCCGTCAACATGGCCCTGATGAAAGCCCAATTTGCCGCCACTGTGAGCCATGAGGTTCGTACTCCGTTAAACGGCGTAGTCGGTATGCTCGACATGCTAAAAGAAATGAATCTCACCAAGCGCCAACAGGAATGCGTTGACGTGGCATGGAATTCTTCGCGCACCTTGATCGAATTAATCAATAACATTCTCGATTTTTCCAAAATGGAAGCGGGCAAACTGGAGTTGGAAGAACTCGACTTTGATCTGCGCAAATTAATGGAAGAAGTGATCGATTTGATTGCCAAACATGCTCAGCAAAAAGGCCTGGAGTTGGGTTACCTGATTAGCCCCGATGTGCCAGCACAAATTAAGGGCGATTCTTTGCGCTTGCGCCAAATTCTAATTAATTTGATCGGCAATGCGGTGAAATTCACTGAGCATGGTGAAGTGGCGGTGCGTATCTCTTGCGCAACAGATAATGACAGCGCTTTTCGCTTGCATTTTGAAGTCAGCGATACTGGCATTGGTATGAATAGCGATGCGGTACAACATGTATTTGAATCGTTTGCGCAAGCCGATCCGTCCACCACGCGAAAATATGGCGGTACGGGCTTGGGTTTGGCCATTTGCAAACAATTGGTAGGGCTTTTGGGCGGGGAAATTGGGGTGGCCAGTCAATTGGGCAAAGGCACCACATTCTTCTTTACCATACGCTGCAAGCCGGGTGAAGCCAAACCGAGTCGTCCAGAGGATCGCGCCCTGCAAGGCATGCGTGTTCTGGTGGTGGATGAAAGTGAAATCGTGCGTGGTTTCATGGAGCAAAACCTGACGCCCCACGGCATGATCTGCCATACCGTGCGCAACGGTACGGAAGCTGTTGCTGAATTACGACGCGCCAAACAGGACATCCGCCCCTATGGCGTGATCATTATGGATATTGGCGCAACCGACGACAGTGGTATCGATCTGGCACGGCGTATCCGCGCCGATAGTATCGGCGTTCCACCACGGTTATTGGTATTGGATCGTTATAGCTCGCCATCCAGCACGACACCACCGGGCACCGATGCTATTTTAGGGAAGCCCTTGCGGCTTGACCGCCTGCTCGATGCCATTAGCGACCTCTTGCTCGAAGTACCCGTTGAGCCACCCAATCCGGTTGGAGGTGTCACCCCGAGTACCAATACCGCTTCTTCCCGTAAAGATTTCCGTATTCTGGTGGCAGAAGATAACCGAACCAACCAAATGGTTGCAGCTGGCATGCTGGCCATGAATGGCTGTTCGTGCGAATTTGCATCCAATGGCCGGGAAGCCATGGAAGCGGCGCGGCAACATCGTTTCGATTTGATTTTAATGGATTGCAGTATGCCGGAAATGGATGGTTATGAATCCACCGCACATATTCGCAACCAGGAAGAATCGACGGGGCGGCGTACCCCGATTGTGGCCATGACCGCCAACACGCAACGCGGTGATGCCGAAAAATGTCTGGCAGCGGGCATGGATGATTACTTGGCCAAGCCGATTACATTGGTGGAATTGCGCCAAAAATTGGAACTTTGGTTGCCACGCGGTACAATCGAAGAACGTACGCAATCGCCCTTGCCTGAACGTCAACTGGACGAAGGCCCGGATGGGCCGCTGGATCATGTGGCATTTGATAAATTGCGCGAAATTCTCGGGCCTGCGCTGGAACAGGCGGTATCGCCTTTCCTGGAAGATACGCCCAATTACCTGTCCCGGCTTGAGCAGGCGGTGAAAGAAAACAATGCCGATATTGCACGTCAGATGGCGCATGCCGTCAAGGGCAGCAGCAGCAATCTGGGTGCCACCAATTTGGCCCAAATAGCAAAACAGGCAGAAGAACTGGCACTCGAAGGGCAAATTGTCGAAATTACCCCGCTGCTGCCCAGACTGCGCCTGGCCTTTGAGAGCGTCGCCGTTATTCTCAGCAAGGAAGTTTCGATTGAAGATGATCTCGATCCCAAAATTGAAGAAGAGTTGGCCCAGGTGTTAGTGGTGGATGATGATCGCAGTACCCGTAGCGCGCTGGCCCACACCCTAAAACGCGATGGCTTCCGGGTCGAAGAAGCATCCGACGGACAGCAAGCGTTAATGATGCTCAAGCGCTTCCAGCCGGATGTGATTTTGATGGATGCGGTGATGCCTATCATGGATGGATTTACCGCTTGCGCCCGCATCCAGGAATTACCAAATGGGCGCGCCATACCCGTGCTGATGATTACCGGGCTGGAAGACAATTTATCGGTTGAACGCGCCTTTGCTGCAGGTGCCAGCGACTATATTCCCAAACCGATTCATTTTGCCGTGTTGTCGCAACGGGTTCGGCGCATTATTGAAGCCAACCGGGCTGAAAAGCGCATTCGTCATCTGGCTTACAACGATTTGCTCACCGGTTTGCCCAATCGCACCTTATTCTTTGATCAATTGGCACAAAGTCTGGAGCAAGCCGAAACCAACTCGACCCATGTCGCGGTCTTATTCCTCGATCTGGATCGCTTTAAATATGTGAACGACAACCTCGGGCATGATGTCGGTGACCGCTTGCTTGTTGCGGTCGCGCAACGCGTGCGGCGCAGTGTGCGCAATGTCGATTGCGTCGCACGTCTGGGTGGCGATGAATTTACCGTGGTGTTGGCGGAAATTGACGGCCCGGCCGCCGCCGCCTCGGCTGCGCAAAACATCTGCCGGGTATTGGCTGCCCCCTTCCAAATTGATGGCCATGATATTTTTGTTACCAGCAGCGTCGGCATTGCCATGTACCCCAATGATGGCAGCGATGTCGGCACCCTGGTGAAACATGCGGATACTGCCATGTATCGGGCCAAGAAAACCAATACCGGATTCCAGTTTTTTGAAGCCTCGATGGAACATTCCATTTCGGAGCATGTACGGCTCGAAAGCGATTTGCGGCGTGCGCTGGAAAATGAAGAGCTTGAAGTATTTTATCAACCACAGGCACGTTTCGATACCGGCGATTTGATTGGCATGGAAGCCTTGGTACGCTGGAGTCATCCAACCCGTGGTTTTGTTTCACCCGTCGAGTTTATTCCTTTGGCAGAAGAAATTGGCTTGATCAATCGCCTGGGCGAATGGGTATTGCGTACCGCCTGTGCCCAATTGCAAACCTGGATCAGTTCCGGTTTGCCCGAAATGCGGGTGGCGGTGAACTTATCGGTACGGCAATTATTGCAAAAAGACTTTACCAAAACCGTGCAACAAGCCTTGCTTGATACTGGTTTGCCCGCGCATCTGCTCGAACTGGAAATTACCGAGAGCACCTTGATGGAAAATGCCCAGGACACCTTGCAAGCCTTGCACGAATTGCGCACCATCGGCTTACGCTTGTCGATTGATGACTTTGGTACAGGTTATTCGTCGCTCAGCTACTTGAAAAAATTC
>JBKJLF010000703.1:0-10032 GCA_046597185.1 Burkholderiaceae bacterium
TAACTGATCGATGCTTTCATTGAATCGCATCAACCCGTCGATGTCGCTTTGTACGGCGGTGGCACTGGAATCATTCCATAGCCGTATAACGGTTGCTCGAAGCGCCCGGAATTCGGAGACGGTTTCGGGCATGCTGAATCCGTCTGCCTGGCGTTCAGATCCGTGCAACTGGGCTTGGCTATTTTGCGCATTCTCCGGGGCGAGACCTTGTGATTTTTCCGACTGTTCACCCGGTGTTTGCGTTTGCTCCATGTCCGTAACAATGGCACACAACATGCCCTTTGCATGATCGCGCGCCCTCTCCGGGCTCAGACTGACGGGAATGATGTCCATCGCGAACTTTTCCCATTCGGCCAGGATGCTATCGATATTCTTGCTGATGTAATTGGATAATTTGGGCATGGTCATTTACGTTCCTTCGGGAGCCGAACAACACGGCCGGGCAAGTTGAGCCCATGCTGGGGGTTGCGCCCGATCCTGTCTGTGCGCTATCGCACAATAATGGGGTAGTTTGCACATGGATGATGAAAATAATAGCAATGTGCTTGCATCAAGCACACGCAGTTACTTTGGATAAACCCGCACCATCACAATACGTGGCCCATTCATCTTTTTTACCACCACCGAAAACGCGTTGAATTCGATGCGTTGTTTTTCATGCGGAATCTCACCCAATTTGGCCATGATCAAGCCACCGATGGAATCAACATTTTCCAAATTGGCCTCTTCATTTTCAATGTCAACCCCCAGTGCCCGCTCCAGCGTATAAATCGGCAAACTACCTTTCCCGATCAGGGTGTGATCGTCCAGTTCAACCCAATCATTATCACCTTGGCGAAATTCATCCCGAATCTCACCCACCAGCGCACTTTGCAAATTATCCAGCGTTAAATAGCCACGAAATACCGGGTCTTGCGCCGGTGTTTGCCCCGCTTCTGCCACCAAAATAAAATGCGCGGCACCTTTGCGAAAACGGCGAAATAATTCCATGGCTGACATGCGTGGCGCGACAATTTGTATCGGTCGCAAAAAAGCATTCAGGTTGTCCAGTGGTGTGCCCTTTTGCTGCGCCAAAAACAAATCTTTGACATGGATCATACCCAATACTTTGGTGTGCTCCCGGTTGAAATACGGAAAGCGGCTAAAGCGGCTGGCCTGGATGCGGTGCAGGTTTTGTTCCAGCGTGTTGGCTTCGGACAGGTACACCAGTTCGTGAATCGGGCGCATCAGTTCGGATACTTCCAACTCACCAAACTCCAGCGTTTGCGTCATCACGCGCCATTCATCGGGCTGAAAATGGCCATCGGGGCGGCTACTGCGCAAAATAATCTTCAGTTCTTCCATCGAATACTGGGCGTCATGCGCATGGCCGCTATCGAGCCCAGCCATGCGCAATACCCGGTTGGCACTGTTGTTGAGAATCCAGATCAGCGGATACATGGCCCAATAAAAAAAGAATAAGGGCACCGCACACCATAAACCCAAGCGCTCGGGGGTGCGAATAGCCATCGATTTGGGGGCCAATTCACCCACCACGATATGCAAAAATGAAATCACAAAAAAAGCAAATGCAAATGAAATGCCGTGGCTGATATCGTGCGCAATGGAGCCGATTGCATCAAACAAGGGGGCCAGCAGATCGGCAAACGCGGGTTCGCCAATCCAACCTAAACCCAGCGACGCCAGGGTAATGCCCAGTTGACAAGCAGAGAGGTAGGCGTCCAGTTTTCCATGCACTTTGGCCAGCACCCGGCCCGCATACCCATTCGATTTGGCCAGCGTCAAAACACGGGTTTGGCGCAGTTTTACCAGACTAAATTCAGCGGCAACAAAAAAACCGTTGAGTGCTACTAATATGAGCGAGGTAATGATCAGCAGTAAAGAGGTCATAAGTGGTGGAAGTCGATTGGCGGAAGTGGAAAATCATAGCATGGAACCGAAATCATCGGTAAAACGCTTAAAATCGTGCAACACTTCCTCGCTTAGCCAGGTTTGCAGCCACTGCCCAATTTGCGCCTCGCTTTCCGGCGCGGTTTTCGGCTCGATTTCGGCCACCATGGCGCACACTTCGGCAAAGCCCTGACCCGCTTGCAGACCAGACAGGGCCAGATATTCTGGCTGGCTCAAGGAGCGAAAATGCGCTTGCAGATTTTTGCGCCAAATCAGCCAGGGTTGTGCCAGCTCTTGCCAGCTTGGTTCGGGCGGGGCGGCGTATTCATCATTGGCTTCGCTGGCATCCATTGCATCCACCGCATCCATTGCAGCGGCCAGCGCCAGCCAAATCGCCACGCAGTTGGAATGCAGCGGTAAAAAACGCACCGAGGCGTGGCAAACAAAGCCAATGCTTTCCCATTCGTGTTCTTGTACCTGCGCCAGCGCGCTCAAGGGCAAAATGGCTTGATCTTGGGCATCAAAAGCCAGGCTCAAAGCCCATTCAAACGCCGCCAATTCGGCCACCACCGGGTGTTCTGGCAGGTATTGCTGCAAAAAGGCCGGGAAGCTGGCACCATACCAGCGCAAATTGGACCATTGTGATGGGTTGGCGTTAATATACCCGGCAGCGGCGGCATAAAACAAGTCATCGCCCAGGTAGCGATGGGTTTTGTCAAATGCTTCGGAGAGTGCATCGCGCAGGCGTATGCGGTAGGCGTTGCTGTAAATCGAGAGCCGTTCAGCGCAGGACAAACCGGGGCGCGTGGCAATCTGCGGCAAAATGGCAGCTTCATCTTGCTGGCCCAGGACAAACTCTTGAAACGCTTGTTGCAAGGGGGCGAGGGGGAGTGTGGAGGCGGAGTCGAGTGTCATGCGGCCAACTCCTGTTTGCCAATGCCATTTACCCCATTGTGTGCAATATTGTGTGCGACTTTGTGTGCGACTTTGTGTGCAATGTCGCGCGCGATATCGAGTTCGGCAATCAATTCGGCCAGTGGTGGAATATGGTCATCGCGCTCGATCATGGTGGCAACCGGGCCAAAACGGCGCAGCGCCTCGCCGTATAAGTTCCAGACTGCATCGACGATGGGGTGGTCGTGGGTATCAATGATATGCGTACCATAATCGTGATGGCCAGCCAGATGAATTTGCTGCACCCGCTGTATGGGAATGGCATTGAGATAAGTGAGCGGATCAAACCCGTGGTTGACGCTGCTGACATAAATATTGTTCACATCCAGTAAAATCAAACTATCCGATTGTTCGGCAATGGCGGCCACAAAATCCCATTCGCTCATGCTGTCGCTGGCAAAACTGAGATAGCTTGATACGTTTTCCAGCACCAACTGCCGCCCCAGCACATCCTGTATGCGGCGGATGTTTTGCACGATCACGGCAAGCGTTTCCTCGTTGTACGGTAGCGGGTAAAGGTCATGCATATTTTTGCCATGCACGCCGGTCCAGCAGATATGGTCGGACACCCAGAGCGGTTGCACCCGTTGGATTAACTTTTTTAAATCCAGCAGATAATCCATGGAAGGGCCTTGCGGCGAGCCAATCGACATCGACACGCCATGCATCACCATCGGATAGTCGGCGCGAATCGCATCCAGCATCGCCAAGGGGCGGCCACCGGGCACCATATAGTTTTCTGACAGAATTTCAAACCAGTCTATCGTCTGTGGGGCGGCCAATATTTCGTTGTAATGCGTGGTGCGCAAGCCCAGACCAAAGCCGGGTGAGGTGTTCAGCGAGGTGGTTGGCGCAGTGTTCAAGATCGACATGAGGGCAAAAAAAGAGAGGGAACAGAATCGGCGCAAAGCGCACCGCAAAACCTGGCGCGCTCCCGGCAAATGGCCAGCAAGCGCGCCAGCATGGGATTACTTCTTATTCAAATCGATGATTTTGCCATCTTTGGCCAGGCATTCACCTGCTTTGGTAGATACAAAACCATGGCCTTTGCAGACATTTTGGCCTTTGCATTTGTTTTCTGCAGTGGAACAATCGCTGGTGCCCTTGCAGGTATTAATGCCGGAGCAATGTACTTTGTCGCCTGCGCTGATGGTATCTGTACCAGCGGCAAGGGTTGTGCCCGACAAAGCCATGGCAGCAGCAGCAACAGCGATCATGGCACCAGTTTGAATAGCTTTTTTCATGTGTTTCTCCGATAAATGGGTTTAAAGTTTAATGTAATATCAATTTCAATGACGCGGTTCAGTCTATCATACATCGTTTGCAATTTGCGCATGATCAACTTGTGCATCTGTCGTTTGGCCTTGCGCTGGCATTACACAAAATTTTAAAATATTTTTGAATTAATCGATATTTATTTTGTATTATTCGATACGGAATAGCTTGTCTTGTTGTGACATCTTGAGCACGAAATACGCTTTATCATTCAATGTGGCGGGCAGTTTGTCTTTCAAAATCGAGGCGACAAATTGGATGTTGTTTTCCGCCACCAGATTGGCGATGCGTACTAATTGATTGTCGTGCATTAGCTCTTTTTTGTCGTTCAGCAAGAAGTGCAGGCAGGGGATGCCTTCCTGGTCGGCAAACAGGGTGTAGGCGATATCAAAGCATGAGATTTCGCCCTGCTTTTTGCCGGAGCTGAAATTGGTATTGAACGCGCTGAACTTGTACAGGTTTTTGCCTTTTTTGGTTTCGCGGTCAAATGTCAAGGCGTATTGCTCGCCATACAGGCGCTGTGAAATCGCCGCGAAAAAACGGTTGAATTTATCTTTCTGCGTATTGATTTTTTCTTCAAATTCGTCAGAAAACAAATCCGCATCGATTTTGGCCAGCCGTACAGCCAGTTCCGCCAAGGCGGCATCGGATTCTTTCAATTGCCGGACCATGTTTTCACACTCGCCCTTGCGGCGGTATTTTTCGTTGATTTCTGCCAGCAAGATTTCCAGTGCCGCGAATGATTCGCCATGCGTCAGCGCCGCTGCCAGCTCGGCTTCCTGCTGCAAAAGGCGCTTCAGTTGCGCATTTTTCCCGGCCATTTCGTCATCAATGCGTGGCAAATCCTTGCCGATATAGCGCGCCTTTTCATGAATCATTTGATTGTGAAAGGCGTGCAATTGTTCAAAGGTCTTCTGGATGCCAGCCACATATTGCGTTGCCTGTTGATAGATTTGATTTAATTGCTGCAAGTCTATGGTGGAAACATTGGCTTCCAGTTCCTGCCGGGCTTCCACAATCAATTGGCGGCGGATATTCAGTTTGCCGATTTCGCCGCTCAAGACATTCATGTGGTAGCGCACTTGGTTCAATGCGGCCAAATCCGCTTCAAAGTTTTCGTTCAAATTAAAGTTGGCTTTACGGCGATCCAGTTCGCTGATCTCGCTTTCCAGAATCGACAAGGCGGTTTCATAGACGGAGCGGGTTTGTTCCTGTTCCAACCTGGCCTTGAATGTCTGCTCAATTTTTATGTCCGCCAGCAAGGCTTGGCGCTGGTCACCGTCACGAAAATCACAACCCAGCAAAAACAGGTATAGGGTTTCATACTCGACATCGGTAGTAAAATTGTTCAGCGTTTTCAGCGTGTTATTGATGCTGCCATCCTTGTAGCGGATATTGTGCGAAATGATTTGCCTGAAGCTGGGCTTTTTGCCGTAATGGCCCGGAATGATCGCATGCAACAAAGCGGCATCGAACGCTTCTTCGGTCAACGCTTCGCCATTGACACGGCGAATCATTTTCTTGCGCAGCAAAAAGTTGCGTTCGATCCGCAATTCCCGCGCTGCCGGGTCGTGCAAGTTGTCGCTCAATACCAATGTGATCAGCACTTCGTTTTCGGTGAGGAAGTTCTTGACAAGACTGTATTCTTCTTTGCGGTTTTCCGGATCGGTGTAAATATCCCTGCCGCTTGCACCCAGGCAAAAATCGATCAGCATCAATACCGTGGTTTTGCCGACGTTATTGCCGGTTTCCTTGCCCACTTCTTTGCCGAGCACGCCCGGTGTTTCATCCACAATCAGGTTTAAACCGGGATGAAAAGGGATTTCCCGGATGATGCCGTTGAGGCCGGAAATGGTCAGTGATTTCAGGAACATAATTCAACCACGCCGTGCGTGTCCAGGGTAATCAAATTCAATAAAAACAGCCAGTCCAGACATAACACAAACACAGGCATACTCATTTCGCGCTCGGCTTTGGTTTTCAGGTACAAATCAAAAAACGGCATATTCCGCTGTTGCTGCAAAATCTTCAGCAACACCGCAGCGTTGAAATAAATGCTGTGCTCGGGGTGGATATTGTCAGGCAGGAGCATGCAACACCTCACCAGGATTTTGGAAAATGTCGCTACCGGGATTTTTGAATATCTTGCAACGAATAAAAGCATCCACCACCAGAATGTTGACGCACAACTCCAGTTCATCGAACGGTAACGCCTGATAATTGACGCTGGCTTCAATGACATCAACCACACGATCAATCACACGCAAAAACAGCGCATCATCGGCAAGAGTCGCTTGTTCCTCAACATATTTCCGCTGAATGATGGCAAGCACCGCCATGCTCCTGTTCTTGCCCTGCTTGTTAAATTCGCTGTAAATCCGGTCTACTCTGCCGTAATGGATTTTATATTCATCGATAATGCTGCGGGTGGCATCAAGGTGGTTGATATCGATTTTTCTGTCCACTTCATACGGGCAGGTTTCCATGATTTGCGGCGTAGCGCCCCAATCCTGCTGCGCCAGAATATTGACAATCGCCGCCAGATTCGTTTCGATCTTGAGCGGGTTGCTTTCCGTGCCAAGTTCCTGCTTGATAAATTCATAAACCGGTTTGAGCTTTCCGGCTGACCAGCCATTGAGCAACTTCAACAGCGCTGGTACATCATAAATATCGGTGGCAGGCGCAAAAACCAAACCGTGCGGGTTCGTGAACGATTGCTTGCGCAGGGCAGAAGCATCTTTGGAAATGGAAATGAATTTGAAAGTCCAATCTTTGTACGCCGACAAGTCTTTGCCCAACGCGCCATTCACTTTTGCCACGCTGGCGGTTGCTGATATTTGAATGGCGATATGGTTGGCGGCGTCAATCAGGTCAAGTGCTTCAACATTCTGCTTGACGGCATTCATGTTGGTCAAATTCCAGCCAAACAGCAGGTTGAAAAAGTCCTGGTAAAAGGTTTCGGCATGAATATGCAAATCAAGAATATTCAACTTGCCCCGCGCTTGGATGCGCAGTGCCAGCAGGGTTAAGCGTTCTTCGATGTAGTTGTAGTAGTTTGCTTTGTTCATTTCAAAAACCGTAGTGCTGTTGGACAAATCTATTTGGCTGGATTGTGTCGGAGTATACCCGAATGTCGCGTCATAGAACGAAAAAATACCAATCATGAAATGGCATCACGGGCAATACAAGTCATTCACAACACACAAAAGGCATATGCTCAACGGCTTGCACCAATATTCAATCTTGCAGCCTGCATTTCTGAAATTGCGTTAGCAAACTTGCGCCCCCACAATGCGCGGATTTTCCCAGGTAGCTTGTAGCCCTCCTCGCCAGATCATTCCAAGCGGCAACACCAAGCCCACACAATGTTTTTTGATACATGCGCGAGGTATTCAACACTTTGTCCTGCCAACAAACAAAAATTATCAGTCCCGCCCAAGCACATATGGCAATGCGCTGGCTCAGCCACATGCCGCTGGGCGCTTGCCCATATACCCAACAAATCAAAACCATCAAACCGCAAATGCCTGCCACGCTTGGCAACCAAGCCCCCTGCAAGAACACCCTGCATGCATTCGGTGCAGGTGTACGTCGCAACACTTGCACCAAGGCAAAACCAGGGTCAATCGCGACCTGTGCCTGGCACGCAATCGTCAGGCATTGGGTCAACAGGTTGTTGTCAATCAACTTCGTATTAAGCCACGATGCCTGCTTTGGCACCGCCATCGCAAGCGCCTGCCATTCCGGTGCCTGTGGCATGGCCGCCATTTCATCCGCCACTGCTTGCGAGCGTAACGCGGCTTCGGCAAAAAGCGTTGCCCACGCCTGCGCATCGGCTGGATTTTGCCACGCATGATCGAGCATTAAGGCAAAAAATGGCCGTTGATCGCAATTTTGCAATACCACCTGCGGGTAATCGTGTATCAAATCCAAATTGTTTTTTTCCGCCAACCCTAACACCGCCGCCGCGTCCAACCGTGCATAGGCATGCAGCAGCTTGCCCAAACTGTCGCGCTGCCGATCCACCAGATTCTTGAAAAATTCATCCAGATCCGGCACGTGCACTTTACCTCCCAATACCTTGCCATGCTGGCGCGCATCGTCGGTGACGACGTTAAACAGATGCAGGTTTTTCAGCCAATCCTCATCCCAATCCTGTTCCGGCGTCGCCAGCAACGCTGCCTTCCAGCCTGTCACCAGATCAACCCAGCAAGCATGGTTATACAGTTTGCTCTCCAAAAACGCGCGCGCCGTTACGCCGGGCGCGGCGCATGCAGCCAAATCGGCCAAGGCAGCGGGGCGCGCACCGCGTGGCAGCAAGCCACAGGCAAACGGCAATACTTCCGCCAACCGTGTGCTGGCACCAGGCAAGCCATCCGCCTGAAATGCCCGGTGCTGCGCCAGCAATCTGGCCCAGCCATCCGGTGGCCCATTGCTGGTTTCCAGCGCGGCAAAAAATTCGCAAAACGTCAGGTGAATAAAGCGAAAACTTTCCTGCGGCTGTACTTCCACGATCAGCCCGGTTTCTTTGGCCAAGTCCTTGAAATGCGCTTGCGCTTGTTGCGCATCGCACTGCATTTCTGCCTGCACCACCTCGATAGCTCTGGCCCACGACAGCGAATTGGCAGGCTGATTGCCATCCAGCATATGCTCCAAAGTCAATTGCCCCAGAATGCCCTCGCGCTGCGTGCGCACGGTGTCAACCACGCGATTGGCCCCGATCTGCTTGATCCGCCGCTTGATCAACAGTTCTTCCACCACCTGCTTGTAAAACGCCGTGCGTGATTCCGGTGGTGCCCCCGCTTCAAACCCGACATCCTGCGCCACATACATGGCCAACACCAAAGGATTGCTGCACATTTCCCGCAATGAGGCCCGGTCGGTCAATTCCTTGTAGATGCGGTTGCGCCGCTCCCGTATTTGTGCCGACTCGCCACCAAACGGCCAACGACTTAAAAAATCATAAATGTCGGTCGGGGTAAATGGCTGCACCGTCACCGCATAAGCAAAAATGCCAAATAAACGACGTATAACATGCCCGATCCGCCAGAGAGGGCGGCAAATGCTTGCTCGGTAAGTGTTTTATTCATGAATCTCTCCAATGTTTCTGCCAGCGTATCGCAATGTTACTGTAAGTAGGACAAAAAAGGGAGCATATCCGGCGCTATAATTACAGGTACTGTCAACCCACCCACAACCCAGCCACCCAAAGGACCACCATGCAACTCATCGGCATGCTCGATTCACCCTACGTCCGCCGCGTCGCGGTTTCATTACAACTGTTGGGCGTGCCCTTTGAACACCGCTCGCTATCGGTTTTCAGCACCTTCGACCAATTCCAACAGATTAATCCGGTGGTTAAATCGCCGACATTCATTAGCGATGAAGGCGATGTGTTGATGGATTCAAGCCTGATCCTGGAATACGCCGAAGCACTGGCCAAAGGTCGCAAGAGTCTGATGCCGGTTGCGCTACCCGAATTGCGCCGCAGCTTGCGCCTGACCGGGCTGGCGCTGGCCGCGTGCGAGAAAGCGATTCAAATCGAATACGAACACAAGGTGCGCCCAGCCGAAAAAATCCATGCACCCTGGATTGAGCGGGTCACCGGCCAACTACTGGCCGCCTGGCGCGAGCTGGAGGCAGAGCTACACTGCCAGCCACTTGCCGTTACCAGCGCAAACATCAGTCAGGCAGGCCTGACCATTGCCGTTGCATGGCATTTCACTCAAGCCATGGTGCCCGAAGTGGTGCCCGCAGCACAGTTTCCGCTGCTGCAGGCATTTTCACAGCAGGCAGAATTGCTGCCCGAATTTGCAGCGGCACCGCATGGCGCGGCCACTTATCGGGCGACCTGAACCTGGATTGGGCAGCCCATTTGGCATCCCATTTGGCATCCCATTTGGCATCCCATTT
>JBKJLF010000818.1:0-3275 GCA_046597185.1 Burkholderiaceae bacterium
ACCGCAAGACCCGATGTACCTGGCGCTCAAACGCAATGTGACAAAACTGCAAAAACAATCGGTGCAACAAGCGAATCTGTTTGCCGAAGTCGTCGCAGAACTTGAAGAGATATTACAAGAAGAACAGCAAGCCACCGAACAAACCATCTCCGAGCCGATTGCTGCCGCGCTCAAGCAAGAAAAAACCATCCGCGCCACCACCGCCGCCAAACATGAAGTTGCGCTACGCGTAGGCACGGGCGAAGTGGCCGCCTTTCTGGAAACCTTTTTGGAAGACAAATGGGTGTCGGTACTCACCATTGCCTATACCGTACAGGAAGAAAAGCCAGAAGCTTTGAGGAATGCGATGAAAACCATGGACGATTTGGTTTGGAGCGTGAAGCCCAAGATTACGCCCGAACAGCGCCGTGAATTCATTGCCAAATTGCCCACCATGTTATCGAACCTGAACAAATGGTTGAACGTGATTAAATGGGATGACGCCGATCGTTTGCAATTTTTTGCCGATTTGGCTGAAACCCATGCCTCCATCGTGCGCGCACCGCTGGAATTGTCGCCCGAACGGCAATTACAAATTTCCCTCGAAGTGGCGCAAAAAGCGGCCGAACGCCGCTTGGAAAAGCATGCGCAAGGCAAGGTCGAAGAAACGGTGGAGGAGCCTTTACCCGGTTTTGACCAGTTGCAACGCGGCATGTGGTTGGAAATTGTGGGCACCGATGGCAAAATCAGCAAGGCCAAACTGGCATGGATCAGCCCGATGCGCAGCCTGTATATTTTCTCCAACAATCAAAGGCAAGAGAATTTTTCATTGTCGGCGCAACAATTGGCTGAGTCTTTCCGCGCTGGCAATGCCAAGGTGTTGCGCGTGGGTGGGGATGGTTCGCATGATTTGGTCGCCAATGCGGTGGCCCATGCTTTGTCAGGGCAAGCAGCGTAAGCGCTGGTGGGGCAGGGTGGGGTTGGCTGCTTAATTGGCTGCTTAATTGGCTGCTTAATTGGCTGTGTACCTGCGCTTCAATAATCTGTCGGCTCAGGCGTTACTGGTGCCTATAATTTGCTAAAATCGATCCATCCTGTATCCGCACCGGGTACTTAAATGGTAGCTTTGTCAAATAAGGAAATGCCATGGCGCATGAATTTGCCTTTCGTTCGAGCGGAACCTGGTTGGGTAGTCCATCTGGCAATAGCAACCCTGGCGCGGCTGGGGTGCCCTATGCGGTTGTAGGGATTGCTTATGATGGCGCGGTGACCAACCGCCCCGGCGCACGCTTTGGGCCGCAAGCGATACGGTTGGCTTCGCAAATGTTGTGTGATGCCATCCACCCTCACTTTAATACTTGCCCCCACGGCCAAGTGTGTGATGTTGGCGACTTATTATTGCCCAATACCCAACTCGATGCCATGCGCGCGGCACTGATGCCGCAAGCGCTGCAATTGATCGCGCAATATCATATGCTGTGGTTGGGCGGTGACCATTCGATTACCTTGCCACTGTTACGTGCCTATCGGCAACATTTTGGCCAACCCTTGGGGATTGTTCATTTTGATGCCCATTGCGATACCTGGCGCGACCATTTCGGCGAACCCTCCGGTCATGGCACCTGGGTTTATGAAGCGCTGCAGGAAGGGTTGATACTGCCGCAGGCGACTTTTCAAATTGGTTTGCGCTCCTCGGGCGAACGTGCCGCGCGCGAATACGTACAAGATCAGGGCGGATTGATTTTTACCGCACGCCAATTGCGCGGTTTGGATAATCCGACGCAACTTGCGCCCATACTTGAGCAAATCCGGCAACGCTGTCAGGCGCTGGGGTCGCCGCCCATGTATTTAAGCCTGGATATTGATTGCCTTGACCCGGCTTTTGCGCCCGGCACCGGTACGCCGGAACCGGGCGGCATGAATTCCGGGCAAGTATTAACCATTCTGGAAGAATTGGCTCATCTCAATTGGGTCGGCATGGATTGCGTTGAAGTGGCCCCGGCTTATGATCATGCCGAATTAACCAGCAACGCAGCATCCACTTTTGTCTGGACTTATTTATGTGGGCATATAGCCGCATCCGCAGCCCGGCAAGCACAAGGAGTGCCCTATGCTGAATAATAAAGAAGCCGAATTAACCAAAAATTCTTATTACGAAGCCAGTGCGCAGCGCCCAGCCGCGCGCCCACCCTTGCAGGGGCGGGTGGTGGCCGATGTTTGCGTGGTTGGGGGCGGGTATGCGGGCTTGTCGTCGGCGCTGGAACTGGCGCAACGGGGCTATAGCGTGGTGCTACTGGAAGCACGCCAAATGGGGTGGGGCGCATCCGGGCGCAATGGTGGCCAAGCCATTGTGGGCTATGCCAGTGACGATGCCATCGAACAACAATTGAGCCCGCTGGAAGCGAAAACCGCCTGGTTGATGAGTTGCGAAGCCATCACCTTATTGCGCCAACGCATAGAGCAACATCAGATCGATTGTGATTTTGTCCCCGGTTATATGAGTTTGGCCGTCAATGCCAAAAAAGCCGCGCAATTAAACGCGTGGGGCGAGCATATCGAACGGCAATATCAATACAAAACCCACCCGATAACGCATCATCAGGTTGAGCAATGGATTAGTAGTAAGCGCTTCTATTCGGGCTTATATGATCCCTTGTCCGGCCATTTGCATCCTTTAAAATACTGCCTCGGGCTGGCCAGGGCGGCCGAAAGTGCCGGGGTGCAAGTCTATGAAAATAGCGCCGTCACCCGCATGGAGCAGGGCGACAAACCCGTTTTGCATACCGAACAGGGTCAGGTTGAGTGCAATTTTGTAATTTTGGCGGGAAACGTGTATCTGGATCAATTTGCACCACAGCTGGCCCCCGAATTGTCATCCCGGATTATGCCGGTGGGGACGTATATTATCGCCAGCGACAGCCTGGGCGAGGCACGCGCGAATGCATTGATACGCTACCGCGCGGCGGTGTGCGACACCAATTTTGTGCTCGATTATTTCCGCCTGAGTGCCGATCACCGCCTGATTTTCGGCGGCAAAGTCAGCTATAGCACCGCCACGCCACTCAATTTAGCGCAAGGCATGCGCCAGCGTATGCTTGCCGTATTTCCCCAATTGGCCGATGTGGCCGTACCTTATGCCTGGGGTGGTTTTGTGGATATCACCATTAATCGCGGCCCGGATTTTGGCCGGATCAGCCCGAATATTTACTATCTGCAAGGGTTTTCCGGGCATGGCTTGGCCTTGACCGGTTTGGCGGGTAAGTTGGTGGCCCAAGCCATTGCCGGGCAGGCAGAAC
>JBKJLF010000868.1:0-3127 GCA_046597185.1 Burkholderiaceae bacterium
GCCGCTGCGGCGAAAGCCATTTTTGACCAGTTCTGAATAAACATCGGTATTGATCAAATGCGAGGGGGTGGCAACCTGGGAGCGGGCGATACGGTGATCCAAATAGCTACAAGGGTAGGGCGCAGTGGCATAAAACTGTAAAGTCGAAAATGGCAAGTCTTTAAGATGGGTCATGCTGACTCTCGCTTTGGATAGAGCTATGGGTGGATTGCGCCGATTGCTGACATAGTCTATCATTGCCACGCCATGTTTGCGCAAAGCTGTGTAAAGTGCTTCTTAGGGTCGGCTAGCCTGCCAATCAGTAATGGGTTCGCTGGCGCAAGCCCAATTGAGGTGCTTGATAAAATCGGCCCGCGCAATTGGGCTGGCACCGAGTGAGGCCAAATGGGCGGTTTGCTGTTGGCAATCGATCATGGTCACGCCATGCTGGCGCAAAAAAGCCACCAGATGCGCCAGCGCGATTTTGGAGCCATCGCTCACTTTGGCAAACATCGATTCGCCATAAAACATTTTGCCGATACAAATGCCGTAGGCCCCGCCCACCAATTGGCCGTTATGCCATAACTCGGACGAATGCGCGTAACCGCGCTGATGCAATTGGGTGTAGGCGGCCAGCATGGCGTCATTAATCCAGGTGCCGGGGCCGGCGCGGCGCGGCCCGGCGCAGGCGCGCATGACTTGTTCGAAGGCCGTGTCAAAACGGATTTGCCATTGCTCTGGTGCCAAGGCGATCTTGCGCAAGGTTTTTTTTAAGCTGTGCGAAATAATGAAGCGCTCGGTCATCAGTACCATGCGCGGGTCGGTACTCCACCAAAGAATCGGTTGGTCGTCAGAAAACCAGGGGAAAATACCGTGTCGATAGGCATCTAGCAAGCGCTCCGGCGATAAATCGGCCCCGGCCGCCAGTAAGCCGGGCGCAGGACTATCTTCGCCGAGCGCCAGGCTGACATCCGGGAATGGGCTGTGGGTTTGGAGCCAGGGGACCATGGAAAGAAGCGCGCCAGATTGTGTCATTACGCTACGTCAGGCCGGGTTTGCTCGCTATACGAATGGCGCTGCTGACAAACCCAGGTGTGAAAGCCATAATTTGCCCCGGCCGCATGGTCGCCGAAAAAACAGTGCAAGGTATAGCTGACGGTGGGAAAGGCCAAATTATCCCATGGCAGGTTGTTTTGTGAAAATAATTGCACTTCCAGGCTTTCTTCGCCCGCCTGATAGTTTAAGTCAAGCAAAGTGGCACGGTAAAATAAATGTACCTGGTTGATATGCGGTACATCAAGCATGGTGAACAGGGGCAGCAATTGAATATTGGCCCCCGATTCTTCCACCGTTTCGCGCAGTGCGGCTTCGCTTGTGGTTTCACCATTTTCCATAAAGCCGCCGGGCAAAGTCCAATAGCCATAGCGTGGTTCAATTGCGCGTTTGCATAATAACACTTGAAGTTGGCCTTGCTCTTCCCAAACCGGAATTGAACCAATCACCAAGCGTGGATTTTCATAATGGATTTTCTGACAATGATTGCAAACATAACGTGGTCGCGTATCTCCAGCGGGGATGGTAAGCGATACCGGGTTAGCACAATGGGAACAGAAATTCATGGTTAATCCAGGGCAAATAGAATCAAAGTGGTGGGTGCTAGTGTAGCACTTCTCGCACCATATTGTCTGAAAAAGGCGTACTGCTTCTGATTGCCGAGTGCATTTGCCATGGTTGCAGCTTGTTATATGTAGCGGCATATGTAGCGGCATATGTAGCGTCATGTGTAGCATTCTAGCGGGATAAAAATGAGCCACTTAATTCAAGGCGGGTTCGATATGAGCGCCACTTCCTCCTTTATAATGGGGTTCGCTGACCTTGGATAACGCTTTTCTACCGCTATTTATCGCTACCTACCGCACCCCATGCTGATTGATTTCACTTTAATTATTACTTGCAACCTCACCCAGGTTGAATTCGATTTACGTGATGATGCCCAAAATCAAATGGCTAAACACTGTGTCGATTTGGGTAATATTGCCATTGGTGACCAGTTAAGCCTGTTCAATTTGCGCGGCTACCTGGATGATTACGTGGTGCCTGGCCATGAAATGGCTGAATTGGAACATCTGGGCATTTGCATTGCCGAACAATTATTGGGCCTTTCCATCTTTAAAATTTTGGTGCAAGGGGAGCATGAGCGCAATCTGTTTATTCAATTGCCGCTGACCAACCCTTCTGCCACTGCGCAAGCCAATTGGTTTGCCCGTGCCATGGCGCGGGTGCCCTGGGAAATAGCCAAGGAGCGGCGCGGCAGCCCCACCTTGGCTGAGCGCAACCTGAACTTGCGGGTGGTGCAAACTGCGCCGCCAGCCGTGCCCGCCTTGCCGGTTTTGCCTGTGCTGGCCGATGAAGAGCTGCGCATATTATTTGTGTTTGCCGGTGCGCAAGGGGCACAAGCGCTGTTTATGCGCCAGGAGCGGCTGGCCTTGCAACAATTATTTGAATCTGAAATTTACCCCAAACGCCGGGTGCGTGCTTATTACCTGAGCGATGGGGTAAGCCGTGGTCGCCTGGCAGAAAAAATCCAACGTCATCAGGGTTTTCATATTGTGCATTGGAGCGGCCATGGCGCGCTGCACACTCTGGAGTTAATTGGCTGGGAAGCCACGCCGGACTTTATCACCGCAGCGGATTTATTGGAGATGTTCAGGCGTGGTGCGGGGTTTTTACCACAATTGTTTTATTTAAGTGTTTGCCAGTCAGGACGGCATGGGCAAGCCACGGCCAGCCGCCAAATGCGCACTCAAACCAGCCAGAGTTACCATCATTGGGATGATTTTATCGTTTCCGTGCAAGGCAAGGTGTTGCTGCACCATCTGACCCAGCGGCGCAATGCGGTGCTGCCGGATGTTAACGATCTGGGTCAGGCCCCCGCGTATACGCGCGGCGCGCTGGCCTTGTTGCGCCAGGGCGTGCCAGCGGTGGTGGCGATGCGCTATGCGGTCAGCGACGACTATGCGCGCGAATTGGCGCTGGCGTTTTATCGTGGTTTGCTGGCCGAGAGCGCGCCCAAAAGCGTGGCCGATGCCTTGTTTTCCGCGCAAAAACGCTTGCGCCGCAATCCATTTGCGGTGGGCGATGCCACCGC
>JBKJLF010000054.1:0-4424 GCA_046597185.1 Burkholderiaceae bacterium
CAATGAAACGTCGTGATTTTATTCTTACCACTGGCTCAACTGCCGTGCTGGCAGCCTGCGGTGGCAATACTGGCAATGATTCTACGCATGTCCCCAATGTGGTGGTAGCCTGGAACCAGACCGCGCTGGAAGCGGTTCGCGTGGTCAAGCCCGGCCCACCGATGGTTGCGCGTACATTGGCGATTGTGCACACGGCCATGTATGACGCGTGGAGCGCGTATGACGCCGCCGCCATGCCATCAATCGGCCCGTCACAACGCCGCCCACCGGAAGAACGCACCAACTACAATAAAATTCGCGCCATGAGCTATGCCGCGATTCGGGTGCTGATGAATCAATACCCGACTGAACGCGCAGCATTTGAAGCCAGAATGGCCAGTTTGGGCTTTGCCTTGTCCAGCCGGATCGATAGCGTAACTCCCGATGGCGTGGGCAATACCGCCGCCCAGCGCGTGATCGATTTCCGTACCACCGACGGCTCCAACCAAAACGGTAGTATGACCGCTTCAGGCGTCCCCTTTGCCGATTATGCCAGTGCCGAATACCCACTTTATACGCCAAGCAACCCGGCGGCGACGTTCACCATGCCAACACCCTTATCCAGCATTCCTGCACCGGATCATTGGCAACAGTTAACCTATTTTGATAGCACAGGCGTAGCCAAAACCCCTGCTTTTATCGGTCCATTCTGGGGGCGTGTAACACCATTTGCGCTGACCTCGCGCTCGCAATTTCGCCCTGCCCCACCGCAAGCGCTGAATGCACCAGGTTTTCGCACCCAGGCAGCGGAAGTGGTCGCGATTCAACAAGCCTTAACGGACAAGCAAAAAGTCATCGCAGAATACTGGGCAGACGGCCCGGCCTCTGAATTACCACCAGGCCACTGGGATTTATTTGCACAATTTGTTGCTGATCGGGACAAATACAATAACGACCAATCCGTATTGATGTTCTTCGCCCTCACCAATGCCATTTTCGACACCAGCATTGCGGTGTGGGAAGCCAAGCGCTTCTACGATTATGTACGCCCGATCACGGCAATTCGCTTCTTGTACAATGGTCAAACCATAAAAAGTTATGGCACGAACGGCCCCGCTGGCGGCTTGATCGATGTAGCAGGCGAAGCCTGGCGGCCTTTCCAAATCGCAACCTTTCCGACGCCACCTTTCCCGGAGTACGTTTCTGGCCACAGCAGCTTCAGCGCAGCGGGTGCAGAAGTATTAAAACGCTTCACTGGCAGCGATAATTTTGGCGGCAGCTACACCCAGGCCGCGCGCTCCTTGCGGATAGATGCAGCCGTGCCCACCGAACCAGTCACATTAAGCTGGGCTACCTTTACCGAAGCCGCCAATGAAGCGGGTATGTCACGCATGCTTGGTGGCATTCACTTTATGGAAGGTAATTTGGCTGGCCTGGCTTTGGGCCGCGCCGTTGGCGGCAACGCTTATGCCAAGGCGCAGCGTTTGTGGTCCGGTGCCAGCGCATAAACCTTCGCAGGCACAAGCAAGCAGATCCGACGCAATCCACGGGGTGGCATGATTCGACCGCCCTGTGGATTGCCATTTTATCAAAGTAATTTACCAACCGTCCATTTAAATTAAGATTCAAACCACCGATCTGCCTTGGACTGAGAAGTTAAATTTGGCAAATTACCAGCAAAAGGGTACAATGCCAGCCACAAGCACGCCACTCACCCTCGCGCGTCCTTTAACCATCACATAAATGAATCTTAACGTATGAAAAATAAAACGAATTTAACCATGTTGGCCGGCATGGCCGCCGTATTGAGTGCCTGCGGTGGCGGCAATATCAATGAGAACACCAATCGCACCAACGCCGCTGCGCCACTGCGTCAACAAGCGGCTGCAGAAGTGCTTAGCGCAGTACCAATTGACCCTGCCATGCGCATTGCTGGCAGCTATAACCACACGCTGGCGGCCAGCACGGATGGTAAAGTCTACAGTTGGGGCCGCAATGAATTCGGCCAACTCGGCAACGATTCTTTTAGGAATAGCAACACTCCCATCGCAATTCCGAATATGAGTGGCATTCGCGCGGTACGCGCCGGCTACGGGCATTCGACTGCACTCAAGCTTGACGGCACCGTCTGGACCTGGGGCAACAATACTTTTGGCCAACTCGGTTACGACAATTATGCTGAAGGCACGACCACTCGGCCACGTAATATTTGGGGCCTGAGTAATGTCAAAGCCATCAGCAGCGGTTATTCGCATAATCTGGCACTCACCAATAACGGTGGCGTTTGGGGCTGGGGCCGCACCCCTGTCAGTTATACCCGCCAGCCTGCCAATATTTCAAATTTGAGCGGCGTAAAAGCGATTAGCTCTGGTGCCAGCCACAATCTGGCCCTGCGCAATGATGGTGCAATTTTCGCCTGGGGCGATAACCGCAGTGGTCAATTGGGTAACGGCAGCATTTTCTCAAGCGCCAACCCGACTTTTGTACAAGGTTTGTCCAATGTCAAGGCGGTTTCTGCCGGCTCCAAACACACGCTTGCGCTGGGTAACGACGGTAGCGTGTATGCATGGGGTAGCAATGAGTACTACCAACTTGGCAACACAGGCAGCAGCGCCTTGCGTCCGCTCAAAGTGGCGGGTTTGCGTGGCGTGATTGCGATCAGCGCGGGTGCCTTCAATAGCGCCGCCTTGCTTGGCAATGGCAGCGTTGTTACCTGGGGTAATAATCTGTATGGCCAACTGGGTAATGGCAGCACGGGCAGCAATACCTCCAGTGCCGCACCGCGCCAGGTTGCAATCGTCAGTAACGCGGTGGCGCTTTCCTCAGCCAATGGTTATTTGATGGTCACCACCGCTGATGGCAGCGTGTATGGCGTGGGTCAAAATACCGCCGGGCAATTGGGCAACCATACCGTAAGCAATACCAGCTTGCCAACGCAAACCGTGGGCTTGAGTGGGGTGCGTTACCTGAATCTGGGGCGTGTCAACCGATAGTAATCAGCGGCCTGGAGCGGCCAAGTACCGCACCAGGCCAACTCAAAGCCCTGCCGCCGACTCCGGTTGCGGCGGCGGGGCGGCCCCATCACCCACTACTTTACCGGCATCCAACACAATCACCCGATCAGCACTGGCAATGGTTTCCGCCCGATGCGCGACAATAATGCGGGTAATATCCAAGGATTTAATCACGTTATTGACTTCTTGCTCACGCGCCGAATCAAGGTGGCTGGTGGCTTCATCCAAAAACAATATCGCCGGTTTCTTGTACAAGGCACGCGCCAGCAATATGCGTTGCTTTTGTCCGCCCGATAACACCGTGCCCATATCTCCCACCAAGGTATCCATCGCCATCGGCATGGCCAAAATATCGGGCAAAATGGCGGCCATGGCTGCACATTCGCGCACCCATTTTGGGTCGGCATTCGGGTCAAAAAAGCTGATATTGTCAGAAATAGACCCGGCAAACAAGACATCGTCCTGCAATACCGTGCCCACCATTTTGCGCAACACATCCACACCCGCCTGCTTGATACTGACACCGCCCACCAAAACATCGCCCTCACTGGCGGGCAGTATGCCCAACAAGGCATTGATCAAGGTGGTTTTACCGCAACCGGAAGGGCCGATGATGGCGACCGATTCGCCCGCTTCAATTTTTAAATTGATGCCGTCCAGAACCCAGGCGTCGGTATCGGCATAACGGAACTTCAAATCCTGCACTTCCAGACTGGCTTCCAACTGCTGGTCCGGTGCCAGCATGGTTTGGCCTTCCACCTCTTCGGTTTCGGTCAACACAATATCGGCCAGGCGTTCGCCCTGCAATTGCAACATCTTGATTTCATACAGTTTATCGATCAGGGAACCGACCCGGCTATCAAACTGGGATTTATAGGCATTAAAGGCCAACAAGACCCCGACGCTAAAATTGCCATCCAATACCAGCTTGGCCCCCAACCAGATAATGATGATGTTTTCCAGCCCGAACAACACCCCATTTAACTGTTTGAACAGTAATTGCAATTTTTGCGTGCGCAAATCGGCGTTGATTTGATCAACCAGCAAGGCCAACCAACTGGAACGGCGCTCATCCTGGCGCTGGAATAATTTAATGACCTTGACCCCGCGCACGGTTTCCAAAAAATGCGACTGTTGTTTGGCCGCATGAACAATTTGCTCTTCCGTGACCCGGCGTAGTGGCGCATACCAGGCCCAGCGCAACACACCATACAACAGCATCGCAATGATGGAAATGAGCGATAACACCGGGCTATACAATAACATCAGCGCCAGTGTAATCAGGGTCATGATGCCGTCCAACACCGCTTCCAAAAACGAAGTGGTCAGGGTTTTTTGAATAATGTCGATGGTGCTAAAGCGTGAGACCACATCGCCCAGATGGCGCTTTTCGAAATAGCGGATCGGCAAGCGCATCAATTGGGTAAAAGC
>JBKJLF010000086.1:0-33830 GCA_046597185.1 Burkholderiaceae bacterium
ATCCAGGCTTTGTTGGTATCCTGCGGCCGTGCGCCGTCGCTCCAGGATTAGCCAAATCGCACGATGGCTTTCATCCCCGCCTGGCGCACCAAGCCCATGGCATTGTTAAAATTGGTCAGCGTGGCCGCGCTGATATTGGCATTGACAAAGGAAGCCAGATTGACTTCGCATAAAACCAGGCTGATGTTTTGGCTGCGGTAATTTTTTAAGCTGGCCAAATCAAAGGTACACGATTCGCTGGCGGTATAAAAGCCGCGTTCCGGATTGGTGAAAATAGTCGTGCTGTCGCCAACATAGCTGACTATAGTTTGGCCCCAGGTTTTGCCCCTGGATCAAAATAAAGACACACTGCCTTGTACGATGGCTTTTAATACGCTCTCTTTTTGATTGCTGGCACTGGCCAAGGCGCTGGTGCCGCTCCATTCGGTGGCAGAACCATCAACCAGACTCGGCGGCGCAGCGAGCGCCATACCGGAGCCCAAGGCCAAAGCACCTGCAATAGCCGTATTCCGTAGCCTAACTGGCCATAGTGCGTTGTGTGGATTCATTTCCTTATTCATCATTCCTGGATTGATTGCAATGACTGCCGATCCGGGTATTGTAGGATAGTTTGGATTAAGGGCTGACAATAATTTGTAAGCTCATGCTTCCACAGTCAACCGTTTTTCGATTGACTGTTTTTCCGCCGATAGGTTCGGCTCAAGCCTTGGGCGCGGCGGCCTTTTTGAAAGGGTTGCGCTCGGGCGCGTCGTCGTGTTCAATGCCAGTCAAGACGCGCTTCATCAGCTTGTTGAGAATTGGCTGCCGATGCCGCACCAGCACGCCAAAGGTTTCCGGCTTGGCCCCAAGGCTGGCCTTGGGTTCAAGCGCGGTGCGGCCAAAGGAAATGCGCTTGCAGCCCAGCGAAATGGCGTCGGCGATGGTGGCATGCAGCAAGCGCAGATAGAGCGGCAATTCATCCCTGGTGGCGGCTTCGCGGTCAAAGCCGATGTGAAAGGCGATGGCGGTGTCGCCGTCAGCAACGGTAATCACAAAACCCAGCATCTGCCCCGCACGGCGGATGCAACTACAGCGAAAATGCTGGCCCGCCACCGCTTGCAAGACGGCAAAATACTCGGGCACCAGCTCGAAGGGGCGAAAATCGGCATTCACCTGCACCATTTTGTAGAGCGCAAAGATGCGTTCCTGCTCAGCCGTCAGGTCAAGCAGGCTCTCGACCGTACAACCGGCGTCATCCAAGGGCTTGAAGACGGCGTTGCGGATGCTACTGCGGTATTTGGAAGCCAGACTGGCCAGATAATCGTCATACGACTTCCATTTTGCATCCAGCGTCAAGACCATATTCGGTTCGGTCTCAACATAGCGGTAGCTCAGGTTTTCGAGCTGCTTGGCCGGTTCGATATACGGCGCGTGCAAATCCTTGATCATCACAAAATGGGTTTTGCCGGCCAGTTTTTCGGCCTGGCGTATCCGGTACAACACTTCAGCCACGCCATGCCAGGCCTGCGCCAGATCGGCCTCCTTGGCAAAGGCGATGCCGTGCTGGCCGAAAGTGAGTAAATTGCCGCACACCAGCACGCGTTGGCGCGCGCTATGCGCCAACTGGTCGAGCGGATTGCTCCAGCCTGCCCCTTCGTCATCGGCTTTTTCCGGGCGCGCCTGCGCCAGGCTGATGTCGGCCAATTGCATATACATGGCGGCCACGGGTTCGGCATCGGCCCCTTGCCCTTCAAAGATGAGCGCATAGCGCGCCGACAGGTTCAATGGCAAGACCTGTTCCAGCGCCTCAAAATAGGCATACGACATAAAAAAGCCCGAATCGGCCGTCAATTGCTGCCACGCTTTGGGGGAGAGCATGCTGATCGAATCGGCAATCGCATACTGCAAATCTGCCGGGCCGCGCAAGCGCTTGCGTTCGCGGTTGCGGTGCGCCAACGCGGAGGTGAAGGAGCGCAGGGTGTTCTGAATATTCATGATTCGTCATCCCTATGGGGTTATATGGGGTTAATTTAACTGCGCAAACGCACGTACCGGGAAAGTACCAAAACCTTTGATTTTGACCGGCACGGCGTAAAATTTGAAGCCACTGGCAGGCACCGCCGCCAAATTGCACATATGTTCGACGATTAAAATCTCCGCCCCCAGCAAGGTGGTATGCACGGGCCGATCTTTGCCTTTGATGTCGTCGATATTGTAGGTATCGATGCCAACCAGGCGCACACCCTGATCGCGCAGATAGCACGCCGCGCCTTCGGTCAAGTGCGGGTGGCCTTCGTAATAGGCTTCGGTATTCCAGTGACGCGACCAGTTGGTTTGCACCAGCAGCGCCTTACCGCGCACATCCAGGCCAGCAAAAAAACTTTCATCAATTGCCGTAACCGATTCCGGCACCACCAGCTTCACGCCCTCCAGACTGGCGCAGGCATCCAGACCAATTTGCGACAGGTCTTTGCCCTCTTCATAGCGGTGGAACGGGGTATCGAGATAGGTGCCGGTATTGGAACACATCTCAATCTTGCCGATTTGAAAGGTGGTGCCCTCGCCATACACTTGTTTGGAGGCTTCACGACTTAAAAAGTCGCAAATAATGGGTGCGGGTAAGCCTTTGTAGGTGACCAAACCGTGTTCGATGGTGTGGCTCAGGTCGATCAGTTTTTGCGGCGATTTTTCCTGTAACATACTGGCCCCTCTCAGATAAGTTTTAGTAGAATAGCAGATTCGCACCCGGTATGCGATATTGAAACCAATGTATGGCGCATGATCATCGACAAAACCTGCTTGTCCATGCCGTCGTCGGCCAGTCAATCATTGTTTTCCACCTTTACCCCTTATTTCTTTGTTGGGAATGAGAAGCTGATGACGGGTTCCCCCTAGATCTCGTTCGTGTTATCAAGTGTTATTCAGTGCTATCGAATGTCATGTCATTTTTCACCCTGTCTCACTAAAATATGATCACCCCCTATGCATTGCCAGAAGCGTATTGTTCGCTTCAGGAACGAGCTATCTCTCCACCAAAAGCAACTTTTGGATTATCAACGCGACAAAAGGATATATTGCCATTATGAATATTTCTACAGAGCCAAAGGGTGCGGTGCTTGCGTCGGAAGAATTTTCGGTCAATACCAATGTGGTCAATGTCAGGGTAAAAGGCGTCAATCGCTCACAAATCCCTGGTAGTTTTAAGGTTCATCTTTTAAAAGATAGCGAAGTGATCGCTTCCAGGGCATTTTATCAAAGCACTGGGGTTACGCTATCGGAAGAAGTTGCTGGAAATCCGATCGTTAATTTTGACTTCGAATTACCCATTAGCACCATATCAAACGGGAAACTCAGTATTCGGGTAGAGCCGCATGATTCGCAATTACATGGCAACCAGTTCCCACATGATTTGCTGGGCAACCCAACGGTAAACATCCGGCTACTTATCCACACAAAAAAAACTAACAGCAATATTTTAACTGACTCCATGTTTTATCACTACCCCTGCCGGGAGATAGTGCTTTCATGTTTGCAATAAATATGACACCCCTTTTTATCCAAAATTGGATGTTATGGTCGTATCCAACCTCTGGTTGGTTTGGTAACTTGTATATTTCAGAGAAAAGAATATACAAGAGCAGGACAAAATATTGATCCGTAATTTAAATTGAAAGGAACGGCAGACTCAAAAACCAAGCGCAACACCCTTTTTGCTGTAGAGTATAAAGCGTAGTCAGAAAGCGTTCTTTTAAGACGGCACGAAATTGATGCATCTTGAGAACCTGACGGTCTGGCCCAACGCCTGGTTTTGCTTTTTCCCTTAGCTGCCGCCACGCAGTGCGGGGGCTGGGGCAGAGCCCCAGGGTGTTGATTCTGCTTTCCCACTAGAAATAACTGTAACTTTAGGGTTCTATCATGGCAAAAACTTACCTGCATTTGAGTACTCAGGAGCGCGCAATCATCATGTGCATGAGGGATGATAAATGTTCTATGCGATCCATTGCAAAACGCCTTTGCCGTTCTGTCAGTGCGGTTAGTCGCGAACTTAAGCGCACTTGCGGCAGCGCGATTTACGATGCCAATCAGGCACACCAACAGAGCCAATCGCGTCGTTTCGCGCCGAGCAAAATGCCCAAATTACATACCTCCGGGGCGCTATTTACGATAGTGCGGTACCATTTGAATTTACACTGGTCACCCTAACAAATTGCAGGCAAACTTAAAGACATGTGGCCTAACGACTCCCAAAAAACCGTCTCCCACGAGACCATCTACAACGCCATCTACCTCCATCCGCGTGGCGAACTCAAACGCGAGCTGATCGCATGCCTGCGCCACCACAATCAGGTGCGCAAACCACGCAGCAGGGGCGAGGATCGGCGCAACCAGATACCGGACATGCAAAACATCCGCGTTCGCCCGCCAGAGGTCGCGGATAGGGTCATCCCCGGCCATTGGGAAGGTGATCTCATCAAGGGCGCTGGCAACCGCTCCTCGGTCGGCACGCTGGTAGAACGTGCCACTGGTTTTGTCGTCCTCGCGAAGATGGAAAACGCAACGACCAAAGTCGTTGTCGATAGCTTTGCTAATGTGCTGAAGCGGGAGCCTGCAATCATGCGCCAAACCATGACATATGACCAAGGGCGCGAGATGGTTGATCACAAAAATCTTACCAAGCAAACCGGAATGCAGATCTATTTCGCCGCCCCTCACAGCCCTTGGCAGCGCGGCTCAAACGAGAATACTAACGGTTTGTTGCGGCAATACATGCCCAAGGGTTCTGACCTGTCAATCTACTCGCAGGAAGAGCTTGATGCCATTACTTTTGAACTCAACACGAGGCCAAGAAAGCGCTTTGGGTATCGATCGCCCCTTGTTGTTTATAACGAGCAATTGCTTCTCGCACAACATCATGGAGGTACTGTTCACTAACACAGTGTTGCGGTTGGTGCTTGAATTCGCCCTTTGATGCAGCGCTTGTTCGGCGCGGCTTCGTTCATTTACCTCTTCGGTCAACAATGCATTTGTTGACAGCAAGGACCGGGCCAACTTCGCTGTGCTGGAGGTCAGACGCGCATCGAACACGGAAACGAGCATGGTGGCCGCCAAAAACAGCAAGGTACAAGCCGCGATCGTGGCGGCCATCCACAAATTGCCGATTTGATTGGGATTACCATAACAAATACTATTCGGTGCGAAGTTCGCCGCCGCCATCCCTGTATAGTGCATGCCCGCAATGACACCCCTCATGATCAGGGCGGCCAGGATGCGTTTTATTGCCAGATTGGCGACATTAATGGATCGAAGTTGAAAGGTAATCCAAAGGGCCGCGACAGAAGCCCCGATAGCGATCAGGATGGACAGCACATAGAGAGTCGGATCAAACTGTATCGGCGGCGACATCCTCATTGCCGCCATGCCGGTATAGTGCATCGTAGCGATGCCGGTGCCCATCACCAGTCCGGACATCAGCAGTCTTTGTAGCTACAACTGGTTACGATTAAAAATTCCAGGATATAACTATCTTTAAAAGCTTGCTCTGCCTTTGGCGGGGATTGTCTCAACAGTGTTTAGAGAATTGGCATTTCGCAATAAGCTTCATAAAATTGGCGCATGCGCCAGATATTTTGCGCAGAAAATCCACGCTGGCCCGGCTGTCGTGCCCTGATCACGCCGGGCCAACCCGTGCCCGGCACGCACAGATGGCTCCTTGTCGCATCCCAACCCTGAACCTGTTTATAATGGGCAGAAAACCACTACACAACGCCATGAAAACGAAAGGTTCCACCATGACTCCCCCACCCCAAGCGCTACAGATCGACATCGTATCCGATGTGGTCTGCCCCTGGTGCATTGTCGGCTATCGGCAATTGGCACAGGCACTCGGTGCCAGCGGCACGGCGCATGAAATTCACTGGCACCCGTTTGAACTCAACCCGCAAATGCCCCCCCGAAGGCCAGAATTTGCGTGAGCATTTGGCGCAAAAATATGGCTCAACCAAAGAGCAATCGGAACAAAACCGCAACAGGCTCAGCGAAGTCGGTGCCAGCCTGGGCTTTACCTTCCGCTTTACCGAAGACACGCGCATGCATAACACCTTCAATGTGCATCAGTTGTTACATTGGGCCGAGGGCCTTGGCCGCATGCACGAGCTCAAACTGGCGCTGTTTGCTGCCCACTTTACCGATGGCCGCAATTTGTCCGACAATGCAGTGCTGGCCGATGTGGCGGGAGAAATCGGGCTTGATCATGCCGAGGCGCTGGCAGTGCTGGCCGATCAGCGCTTTGCCAAGGCAGTGCGCGAGGCCGAGCACTATTGGCAGAATCAGGGCATTCAGAGTGTGCCAGCGATTATTTTCAATCGTCGCCATCTGGTCAGCGGTGCCCAAGGGGTGGCGAACTTCACACGCATTCTGGCACAGTTAGCCGCGCTGCCGGGTTAGTACTGCTGGCCAATTCCCCGCCCGTGGAGGGGAATAACACCGCCCATTGCACAATTATTTACACTTGCAAAAATTCCCCTTTAAGGGGATAATCTACCCATGAAAAAATCCACTCCCCCACTACAAACTAAGCGACATCCTCGCGCAGATGACGACGGTACAGAACATGAACCTCACCGTTTCCGCCCGCACTGGCATCCGTGCGTGTGGCATGGCCCAGTTTGATGCATTGGCAGTGGTGCAAGGATTGAGCAGCAAGAATTTTTACAAAAGCATGACCACCCATGCCGACCACCGGGTATGGCAAGACGTGTATCACGGGCAATGGAACGGGATTGCGCTTTACATCAAAATCCAGCGGGCGGGTGAGTATTTTGTGATTTCGTTTAAGGAGTTGCAACATGGCAAGCAAATGGAACGGGCAGCCCTGCTGCCTTTGCGGGGCAGGAACTCTGCACGACGGCGTAAAAACCGTGACGCAACAATACAAAGGACAGGTTTTCAGCAGCGAAACCCACGGCGCGTTTTGCGACCATTGCGCAGACGGCTTTGTGCTGGAAGACGAGGCCGAAGAAGCGATCTGGCTGGCATTTCGTGACCGGGTAGATGCACAGCAGGCGGCGGAACTAACCCGCATCCGCAAGAAACTCAAGCTCACCCAAATCCAGGCGGCGCAACTGGCTGGCGGTGGTAAAAACGCATTTTCACGCTATGAACGCGGACAAGCCAAACCTGTGGCCGCCGTAATCAATCTGTTCCGCCTGCTCGACCGCCACCCGGAATTGTTGGATGAGTTAAAGCCAATTTAACCTGGTTAAGAAGCCGGGGCAGAATAAAATGCCAGCGCCACAGTACCCGGCGCAAGCGCACCAGATGCGCTTTCATTTGCCACCGCCCAGCGTAAAATAAAACGTCGCCCCCTTCCCCACTTGCGCCTCAGCCCACACCCGCCCGCCATGACGCTGCACAATGCGCTGCACCGTGGCGAGCCCGATCCCGGTGCCGGGAAACTCTTTTTCGCTATGCAGGCGCTGAAATGGGGCAAATAATTTTTGCGCATGGCGCATATCAAACCCCACGCCATTGTCACTGACAAACCAAACCGTTTCATCTTTTTCAAGGGTAGCGCTAATGCCGCATACAGCGGAGAAAAAAGAGTGCCTACGGCAATGGCCGCGCTGGCTATGCGTTTCCACGCCTTCGGCAATGGTTTTGGTGCCCAATTTATGCGCCAGCCAGGTTTTACCCAGCGTACCAGTATCGGCTTCGCGCAGGCATGCACTCATGCGCTGCGCGTTGTACGTTGCGTTGTGCTTAATAAATTATTTTACAAATAAAAATTATCCAAATTTAATAATTATAAATTTTTAAAATAAAAATAAATAAATAAAATATTTGACAATTTTTATCGCTGTGTTATTCTTATTTAAACCTCAACGCAGGCTTAGTCAAACCAACACATTTTTTACTCTTCCCATGGGGACCATTATGTTACATTGGATAATTGCAACAAGTCTGCGGCTACGGAGCGTCATGCTGGCCTTGGGTATCGTGCTGCTGGTTGGCGGCATGCTTCAATTACGTAAAACCCCGCTTGATTTGGTGCCGGAGTTTTCACCGCTGGCACTGAGTGTGCATACCGAGGCGCTTGGCCTGTCTACCTCCGAAGTGGAGTCGCTCATCACCGTGCCGCTGGAAGCGGATTTGCTCAACGGCGTACCTTGGTTACGCTCGATTGAATCCGAATCGATCACCGGTTTATCTGCCATTGAAATGTTCTTTGCGCCCGGCACCGACCTGATGCAGGCGCGCCAAATGGTGCAGGAACGGTTGACCCAGGCGCATGCCTTGCCCAATGTGTCGAGCCCACCGGTGATGTTGCAACCAGTCTCGTCATCCAGCCGGGTCATGAATGTCGGCCTGAGTTCAAAAACCGTGTCGCTGATTGAAATGTCGGTTCAAGCGCGTTGGAATATTGTGCCGCGGCTGGTGGGTGTGGCTGGGGTTGCCAATGTTGCGGTGTGGGGCTTGCGCAATCGGCAAGTGCATGTCAAGGTTGATCCGGCCACCTTGCACAGCAAGAACGTGACACTGGAGCAAATTGTCAAAACCGCCGGTGAATCGGTTTGGGCTTCGCCACTGACTTACCTCAATTCGTCCACACCCGGCGCGGGCGGCTTTATTGATACGCCCAATCAACGCCTCGGGGTGCGCCATATCTCCCCCACGTCATCACCCGAAAGCTTCGCCAAAGTGCCGGTTTTTGGTACCTCGCTGCCCTTGCAGGAGGTGGCAACCGTGGTGGAGGCGAATCAACCCTTGATCGGTGATGCCATCTTCAAAGACGGCTCCGGCTTGATGCTGGTGATAGAAAAATTCCCCGGCGCGAATACGGTTGACGTGACCAAAGGCATCGAGGCAGCACTGAAAGAATTAAGCCCCGGCATGCAAGGCATTGAGGTCGATACCAGCATTTACCGCCCAGCGGGTTTTATTGAACGCGCTGCCAATAACCTGGGTTGGGGCTTGGCGCTGGCTTACCTGTTGATGATCCTCGTCTTTGCGCTATTATTGTCCACCTGGCGCGCTGCGTTGATTGCGGCGCTGGTGGTGCCCGCTTCCGCTTTGGCCGCCATGTGGGCTTTGCATATCGGCGGAATCGATATCAATATGATGACGGTGGGCGGTTTGGCGCTGGCCATTGCCGTCATCGTTGGCGATGTTATTCTCGATGTCGATATCGTCACGCGCCGCCTGCGCGAGGTCGGCAGCAACGGTAATTACAACGGCAATCACAACGGCAACGGCAATCACAACGGCAACAGCACGGCGGCTTTTGGCACGATTGTGCGCGCCTTGATGGAAATGCGCGGGCCCATGCTCTACGCAACCTCGATTATTTTGTTGGCCGCATTGCCACTGGTACTCATGCGCGGCACCATGGCCCCGTTTTTTCAGCCGCTGGTGTGGGCTTACATTACTGCGGTACTCGGCTCTTTGGCGGTGGCCTTGACGTTAACGCCCGCATTATGCTTCATCTTGATGAAAGCCAGCCCCTTGCCCGCGCCATCTGCACTCGAAAGTATGCCCGCCCATTCCCGCTTGATGCTGAAGTTGCAGCGTATTTCAACCGCGGCACTCAATACCAGCTTGCGCACGCCATGGCCAGCCTTCGCCTTGGCAGCCGTCGGTGTGCTGATCTGCATTTTGGTGTGGCGCAATGTGGAGCGCAGCTATTTACCGAACTTCAATGAGACCGATGTGGTGGTGCAAATTGAAGCCCTCAAGGGCACTTCATTACCAGCCATGTCCGGGATCACCCAAGCCATGATCAAGGATTTTCTGGCGATTCAGGGTGTCCGCAATGCCGCCGCCCAGGTGGGCCGGGCGGTGTATTCGGCAGAGGTATCGGATGTGGATTCCGCCGAGGTGTGGGTCAGTATTGACCCCAAGGCGCAATATGACGAAACGCTGAATAAAATGCAGGACGCCACCCGTGCCTATCCCAATGTGAAGACCGAGGTGACCACCTTCCTGTCCAAACGGATGCGTGAAACCTTAACCGGTGATGATGAAACCATCAGCGTGCGGGTCTATGGCCATGATCAGAAAATCATTCAGGGCAAGGCCGGGGAGATTCGCGATTTACTGGCCAAGATTGACGGCATTGCCAACCCGCACGTCGAAGAGCAAGCGGCGAAGCCGACGATTGAAGTGACCGTCGATCTGGCAAAGGCGCGCCAGTACGGCCTCAAGCCCGGCGATGTGCGCCGTGCCGCCTCGACTTTGGTGTCGGGCATTACGGTGGGGGCCTTGTTTGAGAACCAGAAAGTGTTTGATGTGGTGGTGGTGGGTGCTGCCGATATCCACAGCAACCTGGACGATATGCGCAAGCTGTTGATTGACTCGCCCACGGGAACCCAGGTACGACTGGGCGATGTGGCCAACGTCCAGATGGTGACTTCGCCGAGTGTCATTCTAAGACAAGGGGTGTCGCGCCGGATTGATGTTTTGGCGGACATCAGCGGGACGAATAAAGGCGCGATATCGCGTGAAGTTGCGCGCCGCATTAAGGAAGTGCCATTTCCGTTTGAATACCATGCCCAGGTTATAGGCGAACACTTCAAGCAACGGGCGCAAGTCAAGGCGACTGGCAACTACGCGATTGCCGTCGCACTGGTGATCTTTTTATTGTTGCAGGTTGCGTTCGGTAGTTGGCGGCTGGCCTGGTTGAGTGTGATGGGTGTACCCATCGTGCTGCTGGGTGGATTGGTGGTGGCCTTTGTCAGCCCTGGCGGTGTGTCGCTCGGGGCCATGGTCGGCTTGGGGCTGGTGTTGGTGTTTGCTGTGCGTAACGGAATTGCGCTGGTGCGGCGCTTTCAATTACTGGAGCTGCAAGGGGCCATGTTTGGCGAAGAACTGGTGCGCGAGGCCATGAGCGAGCGCACCCCGGCCATGTTGACCAGCGCCCTCGCCATCGCCGTCCTGGCCCTGCCTTTTGCATTGATGGGAAATATTGCGGGCCTGGAAATGCTGCACGCAACGGCGACTGTGGCCCTGGGTGGCCTGGTGAGTGCTCTGGCGTTGATGTTGCTGTGTATCCCGGCACTGTATCTGCGTTTTGGCGCGCATTCTGCGCAAAATACCTTGGGTCTGGAAGCGAAAGCGCTGGAAGATGCGCGCCTGGAACAGGGCGGCAATACACCCGCTCCCGCCCATGCTTACCAATGATTACAAATGAATACCAATGAATACCAATGATCACGTTAACTGAAACGGAGATTACACCATGAAACGACATTACCCACTGCGCCACAGCCTTATCGCATTCACGCTCGGCACCGCCATCGGCAGCGCCATTGGCACTTTCCCGTCCATCGCACTGGCCGCAAATGCTGCTGCGGAAACCAAAGTAGTCCAGGTCGCGAAAGTTGAAGAAATTGGCGGATCATCGGCCAAAAAAATCACCTTGATTCAGAGCGCCAGTGACAGGCTTGATATCAAAATCGGGAAAATTCAAGCCAATGCAGCCGGGCGTTTGACCACACCGTATTCGACGCTGTTGTATGACATCGGCGGCAAGACCTGGGTGTATACCAATCCCGAACCCCTGGTTTTTGTGCGGGAACGGGTGCAGGTTGAATCGATTCAAGACAAGGTAGCCCTGCTCAAAGGTGGGCCAGCCGCAGGCACCCGGGTGGTTGTGCTCGGTGTGGCGGAATTACATGGCATTGAGAGCGGCGTTGGGCACTGAGCACACCATGCACTAAGCAGGCCAGGCAATAACACCAGGCAATAACACCAGGAGAAATATGATGATGCGATGGATAATTGGAACCAGCTTACGCTTTCGCTTTTTAGTGATGGCAATCGGCCTGTGCCTGATGGTTTTTGGGGTGCTGCGCTTGCAGGAAATGCCGGTGGATGTCTTTCCTGAATTTGCACCGGCAAAAGTCGAAATTCAAACCATTGCACTGGGCCTGTCACCATCGGAGGTGGAATCGCTGGTCACCGTACCGTTGGAAAATGCCTTGGCCGGGGTGCCGGGCGTGGCGAATTTACGCTCCAAATCGGTGGCGCAATTGTCTTCGGTGGTGGCCATTTTCAAACCCGGCGTGGACGAACTGAAAACCCGGCAACTGGTGACCGAACGCATGGCACTGGCTACCCCCAATCTGCCACGCTGGGCCGCACCACCGTTCATGATGCCGCCTTTGTCATCCACCAGCCGCGTCATGAAGATTGGTATTACCTCGAAAGATCGCACGGTGATGGATCTGTCCATGCTGGCGTATTGGACCATACGGGCGCGTTTGTTGGGTGTGCCCGGTGTGGCCAATATCGCCATCTGGGGTGAGCAGTTGAAAATGGTGCAGGTTCAGGTTGATCAGGACCGAATGGCGGCCCTGGGCATTACCCTTGATGAGGTACAGGAAGCGGTCTCGGACAGCCTGGATGTGGGCCTGCTGCGCCACGCCAGCGGCGCACATATTGGCACCGGCGGTTTTATCGAAACGCCCAAACGCCGCTTTGAAATTCTGCTCACGTCCGCCAGCCAAACGCCAGAAACCCTGGCCCAGGTGCCCATTACCATAAAAGATGGCAAACCGCTGGTGCTGGGCGACGTGGCCGTTATCAACTATGGCCCACAAGCGGCCATTGGCGATGCCGTCATTAACGACGGCCCAGGGCTAATGTTGATTGTTGAAAAATTCCCATGGGGCAATACACTGGAAGTCACCCGGGGCGTTGAAGCGGCCCTCGCTGCAATGAAGCCCGGTTTGCCAGGCGTGGAGATTGACACCAAAATATTCCGGCCAGCCACCTTTATCGAAGACTCGATCAATAATCTGTCCAACGCCTTGCTGCTCGGTTGCGTGCTGGTCATTCTGGTCATGATTGCCTTCCTCTATGAGTGGCGCGCGGCGCTGATTGCGACCGTGGCCATACCTTTGTCTTTGCTGGCGGCAGGGCTGGTGCTGGCCAGTACCGGGGCCTCGATGAATACCATGGTGCTGGCCGGTTTTGTGATCGCCATTGGCGCGGTGGTGGATGATGCGATTATCGACATCGAAAATATCTTGCGACGGGTCAGGCTGGAACGGGCGGCTGCCTCGACCAATGAGACCAACGCTGCGGCAAACAATGTGACAAACCCTGCGCACCCACTGCGCTCGCTGGCACGCACCATACTGCAAGCATCGCTGGAAGTGCGCAGGCCCATCGTGTACGCCACCCTGATCGTAGTAATGGCGGTCATGCCGGTGCTATTTATGGATGGCTTGTCCGGTGCCTTTTTCAAGCCCCTGGTACTGTCTTATGTGCTGGCGATTCTGTCTTCCTTGCTGGTCGCCGTCACGCTCACGCCGGCGCTTGCCTTCATCCTGCTGCGCGGCGCGCCGATCAGCGCCAAGCCAGCGCCGCTGGTTGGCTGGCTGTCCGGCGGCTATGTCGCGCTATTGACAAAAACCACCCATGCATCGCGTTCTGCCATGTGGATGGTGGCATTGGTGACGGTGGGTGGCGCTGCCATGTGGCCGCTGCTTGGGCATACTTTATTGCCCTCGTTTAAAGAACGCGATTTCCTGATGCATTGGGTCACGCCGCCCGGTACCTCTCACCCCGAAATGGTGCGCATTACCACGCGGGCAAGTGAAGAATTACGCACCATTCCCGGCGTGCGCAATTTTGGCGCGCATATCGGCCAGGCCTTTGCCGCCGACGAAGTGGTTGGCGTCAACTTTGGCGAGAACTGGATCAGTATTTCGCCCAAGGTCGATTACGATCAAACGATTGTGGCGCTTGATAAGGTGGTCAAGGGCTATCCCGGCTTATACCGCGATTTGCAAACCTACCTCAAAGAGCGGATTCGGGAAGTATTGACCGGCTCTGGGGAAGCGATTGTGGTACGCATTTTTGGCACCGACCTGGAAATTTTGCGCACCAAAGCCGAACAGGTACGGCTTGCCATGGCCGGGGTGCAAGGGATGGATCATCTACACAAAGAACTGATTGTGGAAGTGCCGGAAATTCAAGTCAAACTAAACCTTGATCTGGCACAGCGCTATGGCCTCAAACCGGGCGATCTGCGGCGTGCCTCAGCCGCATTCATGGCAGGTGAAGAAGTCGGCGACATTTTCAACAGCGGCAGAACCTATGACGTGCAGGTGTGGACCCTGCCAGAGCGGCGTAACAACCTCACCGCCTTGCAAAATATGTTGATCAACACCCCCACAGGTCAAAGGGTACGGTTGGCCGAGGTGGCCGATATCACGATCGAGCCCAGCCCGAATGTAATTGTGCGCGAGGGCGGCTCGCGGCGCATTGATGTGCATGCCAATGTGAAGGGGCGTGCATTGGAATCGGTGGCCAAAGATGTGCAGAAAGAACTCGACAAGATTGCCTTTCCAATCGGCTACCATGCCGCCCTACAGGGTGAATATGTTGAGTTGAAAGTGGCGCGTGATCGTATTTTTCTGTTTACCGGGTTTGCGCTGATCGCGATTTTTCTGTTATTGCAAATCACCTTCCGCAGTTGGCTGCTGGCCTTCCTCACCTTTTTGACCTTGCCATTTGCGCTCGTTGGTGGCGTGGTGGCGGCGCATTTTGCCGGTGGCGTGGTATCGCTGGGCTCGCTGGTTGGTTTTCTCACCGTGCTGGGCATTGCTGCGCGCAATGGCATCATGATGGTATGCCACTTTCAACAACTGGAATTGTATGAAAACGAACCCTTCGGTGCGGCCTTGGTAGTGCGTGGCGCACGCGAGCGGCTCTCGCCGATATTGATGACCGCTGGTGCCGCCGGGTTGGCGGTTTTGCCGCTGGTGATCTTTGGCAATTTGCCCGGCCATGAAATCGAGTATCCGATGGCGGTGGTGATTCTGGGTGGCCTGTTTACCTCAACCCTGCTCAATCTGTTGATTGTACCGGCACTCTATCTGCGTTTTGCCAAAGGCACTGCGCACGAACCGCTCAGTGAAGAGCCGCTCAGTGAAAAGCCGCCAAGTGAAGAGCCGCAAAACCCCGATCCGCAGCCACATCCACATCTGGCCCCTGTTTGAATTTACTTAAATCAATGAAAAAGAAAGGAAGACCACGATGAAACGAGTCATGATTGCCACCCTGCTGATGCTGGGAAGCACCGCCCTGTCGGCCGCCCTTGCCGGCGAAAAGTTTGAGCGCAGCAAGCTGTTTCTTGAGCAAAATATGCAGGATAAAGACGCCGAAATAAAAATTGAGGCGATAGCAGGAAAAGCGGGCTTGCGCAGCTTGCAAGTCAAAGCGCCGGATGGCCGGATTGTGGCGGAATTCAAAGCGCCTGATTCAAAACTGGGCATCCGCAGCTTGCTGATGGAGTCGCCCGAGCCCAAAAATGATGGTAGCGTGCAAGCGGATTTTCCCGCAGGCAGTTACACCTTTTCCGGCAGCACCACCCAGGGCGGGGCGCTTGAAGGCGGGGCGATGTTGAGTCATACCTTCCCACAGGCTACGGCATTTCTCACACCCCGGCCAGAGGCGCACGATGTTGCCTGGCAAAAATTGACGCTAAGCTGGCAGCCGGTCAAGGCGCTGGCCGCCTACGTGGTAGTGATCGAACAGGAGGCAACGGGCCGTGAGATCAAGGCCAACTTGTCGCCCACCACCACCTCCTTCAACGTGCCGGAAGGTTTTTTGTTGCCAGAAACAAGGTATAAGCTGGCCATTGGCACGGTCGCAAAAGATGGCAACATTTCCTTCATCGAAACCGAATTTAGCACCAAAAAAAGGCATTAGACCTTCATGGCACACCAAGGAGCAATAAAATGAAAACCAAATTAATTCGTAACATCATTCTGGCTGGCTTCGGGTTGGCCTGTTTTGCGACTGCGCATGGCGGCGCAATGATGCAAACCAAGATGCAGGCGAAACCAGCGGTGAAAATAGTCGTAAAAACGCAGGCGCAGCTCGATCAAGCCATTGATGCCAGCGTCGAGCAAGGTGCGCAGCGCTTGCTGGAATTGAATCCGAATGATTTCGATCATCCCGAAAACATCACCAACCCATGGTTGCCGCTAACGCCGGGAACGCAATGGATTTATGACGGCCATACCGAGGAAGACGGCGAAAAGATCGCCCATCGGATCGTGTTGACGGTAACCGATCTGGTCAAGGAAATTGGTGGCGTTCGATCCCGTGTCATTTTCGACGCCGACTTTAGCAATGGTGAAATGATCGAGAAAGAACTCACTTTTTTTGCCCAGGACAAGCTGGGCAATGTCTGGCATCTGGGCCAGTATCGCGAGGTTCACGACGGGGAAGGTTTTATCGGCGGCCAGATTTGGACTGTTGGCAATCCTGATGGTGCCAAAGCGGGCATAATGATGCCGGCCAATCCCAAGCTTGGCGATGCCAGTTTTTCTGAAGGCTATGCGCCGCTGCCGTTTAACTGGACTGACCGTGGCCGCGTCTACAAAATGGGCCAGAAAATCAAGGTGCCTGCGGGTAATTATTCGGATGTGCTGATCATGGATGAATTCGACGCGAGCAATCCGGGTGTCTTTCAACTGAAATATTACGTTCGCGGTGTGGGCAATGTGGCTGTCGGCGAGCGCGGAAAGAATGCCAAATTACGCGAAAAGCTGGTTTTAAGCAAAGTACACCAGTTAAGCGCGGAGGAACTTGCCAAGGTGCGTGCGGTGGCACTTGAACTCGATCAGCGTGGTGGCATGTATCCAAAATCACCCTTAGAGCCTGGTCCATTGACAAAGTAAGGAAGGAGTATCCTGTGAAAAATAGAACTTTGATTGCGGCGAGCGCGCCGCTAGTTATGATGATGCCGATGATGATGGCGGTGGTGGCCTCGGCACTATTCGCCTCCCCGGCTGCCGGTGCCAACGCTGCGGCCAAAGGCACAGGCACCGAAGAATTCGGCATGACACCCAGAGAATTGGTGGTGGCGGTAGAGAAAGTGGAAGGCTTGATTGCCCGTTGTATGCGCGAGCAGGGTTTTGACTATCTGGCCGTGGACTATAAAACCGTGCGCCAGGGCATGAGTGCCGACAAACACCTGCCCGGCGTGAGTGAAGAAGCCTTTGTTGAGAAATATGGTTTTGGCGTATCCACCCTCTACACTGGGCGGCCCCCACAGCTTGAAACCGGCTACAGCCCCGGCAAAGCAGGCCTTGGCGAGCGCAATATCGCCATCTACCAAGGCTTGTCGCCTGCCGATCAAACGGCATACAGCCGGGCCTTGTTCGGCCCCAACCCGGATGCAACTTTCGCCATCAGTCTGGAGCGGGAAAACTTCGCCCGCACTGGCGGCTGCACCAAAAAAGCAGTGGAGCAGGTATTTACGCCCAAACAACTGGACGCCGGCTATTACAACCCGACCAATGAGCTGATCAACAAAGACCCGCGCATGAAGGCAGCCTTGCGCCAATATGCCGAACAAATGAAGAAGCGCGGCTATGACTACGCCCACCCCGACGAGGTGGAAGCGGATGTGCGCAAACGGTTGGACGTACTAACCCAGGGGCAAACCATTACGCCGGATAAAATGTCGCCCGAGCAGAAAAAAGCCTTTAAATCGTTGCAGGAATACGAGCGCCGGGTGGCAAAAATCAACCTGGAAATGGCAGAGAAATTATTCGATCCGGTCGAAGAAAAAATCATGAAGGAAATGTTTGCCCGGCATTAAACACACTAAGCAACTTGACCAAGGATTGAATGCGCATGGTTTCGAAACGGATCAAACTGTTGACGATGGCACTTGGCGGCGTGGCCGGCGTGGCCCTGCTAAGCTGGGCCATCGGGTCGCGCATCGAATCGCCCGCCGATGCCGCCGCCAAAGCGGCAGCACCCGTGCCGTCACCGATTTTGGTGCCGGTCGAGCAGCGTGTACTTGGCTCCAGCGTGGTCACGCGCGGCACGGCCCGCTTTGGCTTGCCGCAGCCCATTTCCCTGCCCCCTTCCACGCTCAAGGCGGGGGCCGGGCTGATCACCATCTTACCCAAACCCAATACCCAAATTCAGGAGGGTGGCGTATTGCTGAGTACCTCCGGGCGGCCGGTATTCATATTGCAGGGTGATTTGCCGGCCTACCGCGACTTTACGCCGGGGATGCGTGGTGCGGATGTCTTGCAACTCGAACGTGCGCTGGCGCGTTTGGGCTTTGATCCGGGCGCGCTCGATGGCCTGTATGACAGCGCGACGGCGGCCGCCGTGGCGCGCTGGTATAAAGCCAAAAATTGGGAGCCATTTGGCGCAACCAGAGAGCAATTGGCCCTGATCCATACGCTGGAACGTGATGCGGGCGATGCGGCGAAAGCGGCTTTGGCGGCGCAAGCCGCACTGGCCGCTGCCACCCCGGCACTGGAAGCGGCCCGTGCGGCTGCCGAGCTGGCCTCGCGCAAAGCGCAAACCGAACTGGCAAGCGACGAGGGCGGGCGCGCCATCAATGCCAGCTTGACGCGTACCAGGGTAGAAAAAGCGAATATTGCCGCAGAAGCCGAACTGGCTGCGCAAATTGCCGAAGAGGCCTACATTAGCCTGGACCCACGCCAACCTGAAGCGGCCCGAATTGCCGCCAAAGCCAAGCTGGATTTGGCGCGCACCATCGCGCAGCAAACCCGGCTCGAAGGCAAAGCGGCAATATTGGCCGCCGAAACCATTGCCACCTTCGCCGCTGGCGAGGGTGCCAAACACCATGTGGCCGAACAACGCGGCGCAGTTCAATATGGCGCAGCACAATATGGCACAGTTCAGTATGGCAGCACCAGCTCGGCCCACCTGAACGAAAAAATGGCCCGACTTGAAGGCCAGCGCCAAGTGCAGGCTGCGCTTGACGCCATCAAGTTGGCACAGTTTGAATATAATCTGGCCAGCGCGCGGGCCAGGCGGCTTGCACTGGAATTGGCGGCGGCCCAGGCCAAAATGGGGGTGCAAGTGCCGATGGACGAATTGGTATTTGTCCACGCGTTGCCAGTGCGGGTTCACGAAATCAAGGCCGAGGTGGGCGCGCTCGCGAGCGGCACCATTTTGTCGCTGACAGATAATCAGTTATCAATTGATGGGCTACTACCGCTGGACGCAGCGCCGCTGATCAAGCCGGGGATGAAGGTGCTCATAGACGAGCAATCCCTGTCGGTGCGTGCGGCTGGGCTGGTGCATCAGGTGGCGGCCACGCCGGGCACACGCGGGGCTGATGGGTATCATGTTTATTTTGAGGTGCGGGTGGCCGATACCATGCCTGCATCGGCACCGGCATCGGCATCGGCAGCCACATCGGCGCAGCTTGCCGGGTATTCAGTACGCTTGACGATTCCGGTGCAATCGACCAATGGCGCGGTGACAGCGGTGCCCATCAGCGCCTTGTCACTGGCCGCTGACGGTAGCTCGCGGGTACAGGTGCAAGATATGCGTGCGCAAACCAAGGGGGCGCTAAAGTATGTGCTTGTCAAACCCGGCCTGACGGCAGATGGTTTCGTCGAAGTGACCCCGCAAAATGGCACGCTGGTGCCGGGGCAATTGGTCGTTATCGGCTACAACCAAACCAATCCACGGGAAAAGCCATGAGTGCCGCCATGGGTAGCGCGGTGGTGCCGCCAGACAAAGTACTGGAGCTGCGCGGCATCGGTCGGCAGTACGGCATTGATCCGCCCGTGCACGCGCTGACAGACATCAATTTATCGCTTTATCGCGGTGATTGGTTGTCCATTACCGGGCCATCCGGTGCTGGCAAATCGACGTTGTTGAATATTCTTGGCTGCCTCGACAGCGCCACCAGCGGACGCTTGTTGATTGATGGCATCGACACCACATTATTAAGCGATAAGCAACGTGCCGGCGTGCGCAGTCAACGCATCGGCTTTGTGTTCCAGTCGTTTCATCTGCTGCCCTACCGTAGCGTGCTGGAAAATGTCATGCTGGCCGAGGTCTATCGCCGCCAGCCGCAGCATGGGCAGCAGGGGCACCCTGAGCGGCAGAATCGGCAGAATCGGCAAAGTCGGCAGAAACGTGCGCTGGCGGCGATTGCACGGGTGGGGCTGACGCAGCGGGCCGACTTCCCGCCGGCCAAACTCTCGGGCGGCGAGCGCCAGCGCGTCGGTATCGCGCGCGCGCTGATGGGTTCGCCCAGCCTGCTATTGTGCGATGAGCCAACCGGCAATCTGGATTCAAAAAACACCGCCTCCATTCTCGATCTGTTTGAACAGCTCAATCAAGACGGCCTCACGCTGGTGGTGGTGACACATGACGAGAACGTCGCCTGTCGCTCACGGCGGCGCGTACACATCGTTGATGGCTATCTCACCGAGATCGTGACCGATGCGGGTGAACCGCCCACGCCAGTGGTGCCGGATATGCCGGATATGCCGGATATGCCGGATATGCCGGACATGTCACCCTTGGCATCAAGCACCACACGGCGGCAGTCAGCCAAGGTGCCACTCTCTGGCATTAGCGCGCGCGATTTATTTGACGAGGCATTGGCAGGCATGTTTGCCCGCCCTGGCCGTATGCTGCTAACCGTACTGGGCGTGGTCATCGGCATGGCCGCACTGGTGGCCACGATAGGCCTCACGCGCACCGCCGGCAACCGCATCGTGAGCCAGTTCGATCAATTGGCCGCCACCGAACTGTTTGTCAGTGCGCGGCCCGGCACGGCGACCGGCATGATTGATCCCCGTGCCATTCCATGGGACGCCCCGGAGCGCTTGCAACGCTTGAATGGCGTGGTGGCAGCCGGGTTGATCAGCGATGTCGAGATCGGCGATGCCTTGGTCAGTTCTTCTCCGGTCAAGGATTTAATGAACCCCACTGCGGTCAAGCTGGCGGTGCGCGCAGCCTCGCCCGGTGCGTTTCGCGCCGTCCGTGCCGACTTGCAAAGCGGACGGTTCCCGGATGCGGCGCATTCAGAACGTGCCGACAAAATCGCCGTGCTAGGCCCTGATGCTGCGGCGCGGCTGGGCATTCATGGGCTGGAACGTTTACCGGCCATCACCATCGGCGACCAGTTATACCTGGTGGTGGGTATCCTGCGCGATGTGGTGAGAAAGCCGGAGTTATTGACCTCGGTGATGATTCCCGAGGGCACCGCACGGCGTTATTTTGGCTTGCCCGGCCCCGGCACGGTCGTGGTTGAAACCAAAATCGGTGCCGCCTGGCTGATTGCCGAGCAAGCCCGGCTCGCGCTCAGGCCCGATGATCCACGCATATTAAAAGTCCAGGTGCCGCAAGAACCCAAACGGGTACGCGATGAAGTAAAAAGCGATCTGGATCTCATGTTTCTGATGCTCGGCGGCTTGTCGCTGATCGTGGGTGCGCTGGGTATTGCCAATATTACGCTGGTGGGCGTGATGGAACGTACCGGTGAAATTGGCCTGCGGCGCGCCATTGGTGCCACGCGTGGACATATCGCCTTGCAGTTTTTGCTGGAAAGTGCTGCCATGGGCGTGGTCGGCGGCATACTCGGTGCCAGTATTGGCGTACTGATTGTGGTCGCGGTCTCGGCCTGGCAGGTATGGACCCCGGTGTTAGACCCCGCCGCCCCCCTGTTAGCCCCATTGCTTGGGGGCGTGATCGGTGTATTGTCCGGCCTTTACCCGGCGTCGCGGGCTGCGCGGCTTGAACCGGCCCAGGCTTTTCGAAACTGAACCTTTTGGATATCCCATGACCCACTCCATAACTTATTCCATACCCCCTTCCATCACCATCAAATCGCTCAATACGACGAGCGCTGGCATGGCGCTATCCTTGGTTGCCCTGGCTGCCCTGGTTACCTTGGTTACCCTCGCTCCGCCCGCCTGGGGTGCAGAGGACGAAATGACCGAGTTGCGCCGTGCGGTTCAAGCATTGCAGGCCCAAAACAGGCTGCTTGTGGAACGTATCAACAAGTTGGAAACCGGGAAGGCCACCCCGCCGCTGCCGCAAGAAGTACCTGGCACGGCCAGCGAGGCTGAAGAACTGTCACGCCGGGTGAAATTTCTGGAAATAGCCAAAATTGCGCAGGAAGATGCGACCCGCGCCATCATTCGCAATGCTGTTTCTACGCTCGGCTCCAACATCAATGAAGCGGTGGCGCTCAGTGGCGTGGTTGAAATGCTGGCCAGCCGAACCCGTGACTTTTCCGGGACGTCCAAAAGTGCACTGAAATTCAACACCGCCGAACTGGACTTTGACATCAAGCTTAATCCATGGGCCAAAGCGAGCTTGATCATGAGCTACACCGATGGCAGCGGCACCCTGTTCCAAAATACCCGTAACTATCATTCCGGGGTAGATCGCCTCACCGTCGATAGCGCCGCCATCACCATCGGCGACGTGCAACGCTTTCCGTTTTATCTTCAGGCAGGAAGGATGACGTTGGGCTTTGGCAGTTCGACCGGCTCCCACCGTGCCGATGTGCTGTCGATTGACGACCCCTTGACAGTGGAAGGCTTCGAGACCCGGCGCGAGGCCGTCACACTCGGTTTTGCATTGCCAACCCCCAGGCCCACCCGCGCCGCACCACCCATCATTGTGCCGCAGGTGCGCGGGCAACTGATCGCGCCCGCCGTGGCGGCGCTGGGCCGCGCGCTGGGCTACACGCCGCTGCCGCAACGCCCGCTAGCGCCGCAACCCATCGATATCGCCCCGGAAGCGCCCCCCTTCTATGGCAGCATCTCGTTTTATGACAATCAGGATTCTACCCGCCGCTTCGGCAGCAACGTCAATGCCCGGCTCGGCTACCGTAAGGGTGGGCATTGTGGCAAACCCTACAGCGAACTGGGCAATGCGCGTTTTTGCCCATGGACGCTGGATGTGAGTATTGACGCCATCTCATCGATCTTTGACAGCCGTTTCCTGGCTGATCAATATCGCCCTTTCCTCAATCAATTTGGCCGCGTGGGCGGTTTGGCATCGACCCTCAAATGGACTTTCGGCCCCATGCAATTGCTGGGCGAATGGAATGGCGCAACCCGGCGCGCCCAATTTACCGACGATGCAGGGGTACGATTAAACATCAAACCCAGCGCCTGGCATGCGGCGTTGGGCTATCAATTGGACTGGAATCCATGGGTTCGTGCGGTGGGGGAACAAGGCTCTTATTTGGCGCTGGGCTACTCAGGCAGCAAGGATTTTGCCGGTGCCACCCAGATCATAGGCGAGGAAAACCTGCGGGTCGGCAACCTGGCGCGCTCGCGCTGGAGCCTCACTTATGGCGAATGGGTACTGAATGGGCTGAAAGTACAGCTTGAATATTCGCGCAGCAAAGACTACCCGATTCACGCGGGTGGGACAGGGGCCACCGCACAAAGCGTTCAGGCGACGTTAAGCCAAAATTGGTAGCGCATTAAAGACACGGATTGAATCAATCTTTCAACATAGGGCAGGTGTAACGGCGGAGCACGATGTTTCCAGCATGACATCAGGGTAAAATTCAGCTTATTCTTGTTTCCCTCAATGGATAAAGCATGTCACTGATCATCCCAACCATTACCCCCACCCACAACGCCGCTTTGGCCAAAGCGCTGGCCGATTGCATCAACCAAAAAACCAAACCGCCGGGTAGCCTGGGTCAACTGGAGCGCCTCGGGCACCAAATTGGTTTAATCCAGGCCACCACCCAGCCCAACTTGCTGGCACCCGCGATTATTGTATTTGCTGGCGACCACGGCATCACCGCCGAAAACATTTCAGCTTTTCCGCAAGAGGTAACTTGGCAAATGGTGGAAAATTTTCTGGCCCAGGGCGCGGCGATTAATGTGTTTGCGCGCCAAAATGGCATCGCCCTGCATATTGTGGATGCGGGGGTGAAGCACGATTTTGGCCCGCGCGACGGTTTGCTGGACCGAAAAGTAGCGCATGGCACGCAAAACTTTGCCCACCACGCCGCCATGAGCCAGGCACAATGCGCCAGCGCGCTGGAACACGGCATGGCGCTGGCACGCAGCCTGCCGGGCAATGGGCTGGGCTTTGGTGAAATGGGCATCGGCAATACCACCAGCGCGGCCGCCCTGATGCATGCCATCACCGGGATAGCGCTGGCCGATTGTGTCGGTGCCGGCACCGGCCTTGATACGCAGGGGGTATTGCACAAGCAGCAGGTGATAGCGCGCGCCATCGCCCTGCATGGCCCCATCACGGCAGCGCTGGACTTGCTGGCCACCTATGGCGGCTTTGAAATCGCGATGATGGTGGGGGCCATGTTGGCTGCCGCACAAGCGCGCAAAGTGTTGTTGATTGATGGCTTTATCTGCACCAGCGCGCTGCTGGTGGCGGCGCGGTTGCAACCGGCTATTTTGGATTATTGCGTCTTTGCGCATTGTTCGGACGAAAATGGCCATCGCGCCATGCTCAAGCATTTACAAGTCAAACCGCTGCTGCAATTGAATTTGCGCTTGGGCGAAGGCACGGGCGCGGCGCTGGCCTTACCGCTGTTGCAGGCGGCGGTGAATTTTATGAACCAGATGGCGACCTTTGCTTCGGCCCAGGTCAGCAATCAGGCAGAGTAAGCAAATCAAACCAATCAATCAATCAACTTAAGGGGTAAAGCCAGCATGAGATTGATGCATCAAGTGAGGCTATTCTTCATCGCCCTGCAGTTTTTCACCCGTATTCCGATTCCACGCTGGGTTGGTTTTGAGCCGGACTGGCTGCACCACGCCTCGCGTTATTTTCCGGCGGTGGGCTGGGTGGTGGCGGCGGTGACGGCAGGCGTGTATCTGCTGGCGCAGCGCGTTTGGCCGCAAAGCGTGGCGGTCTTGCTATCCACCGTGGCCGGCATTTGGCTAACGGGTGCGTTTCATGAAGATGGCTTTGCCGATGTGTGTGATGGCTTTGGTGGTGGCTTGACGCCGGAGCGGGTGCTGGACATCATGCGCGACTCGCGTGTGGGTGCGTATGGCGCAATCGGCATCGGTTTGATGTTGCTGCTCAAAGTGACCTTGCTGGCGCACTTGCCGGCAAGCTGGGTTGCGCCCGCCTTGCTGCTGGCCCACCCGTGCTCGCGCCTGCTCTCGTGTAGCCTGATCTGGCGGCTGGAATACGCTCGGCAAGAAGGCAAAGCCAAACCGCTGGCGCAGCATATGTCGAATGGTGAATTTTTGCTGGCCACCCTCACGGTAGCCTTGCCGCTGGCGCTGCTGCTGTACTGGCAAGCCCTGCCGTGGCAAGCCTGCGTGCAAGCAGCGGTGTTGATGCTACTGGCCACGGTTTGGTTGGCGCGTTTATTTGTGCGACGCATTGAAGGCTACACCGGCGATTGCCTTGGCTCGATACAGCAATTGAGCGAAGTAGCCTGTTATCTGGGTCTGTTGGCGCAGTGGCGCTAAGCTGCCATGCTTTTATATCTGATCCGCCACCCCCAACCCGACATTGCCCCCGGCATTTGCTACGGCCAGACCGATATTGCGGTCAGCGCAGCACAATGCGCCGCCGTACAGCAAAGCTTGCCCACCAGCCTGCACCAAAGCATGGCGGCGGGCACGCTGCCGCTGTATGCCAGCCCGCTGCAACGCTGCGCCGATTTGGCCCGCTTGTTACACCCGGCCCCCTGCTTTGATGCGCGTTTAATGGAACTCAATTTTGGCGCATGGGAATTACAACCTTGGGATAGCATCCCCCGCGCCGGGATTGACGCCTGGGCGGCCGATGTGGTCGGCTATGCACCGGGCGGGGGAGAAACCGCGCTGGCCATGGCCGAACGGGTTCAACAGTTTTTGCTGCACTTGGGCGCGGCCAAGCTGGCGCAAGCGGCCATCGTGGCGCATGCGGGCAGCTTGCGCATGATGATGGCGTGGCAGCGCGGCATGCCTGCGGGCGATGTGGCAAGGGTGGTGGCACTACAGCCCACCCGATCCAATTTGGCCAATGCATTGTGCGTGAGGTGGAGGCGGATGGCGATGTGGCGCTGGCCTGAACGCCATTGCGGCCATGAAGTCATCTCAAAGCGATTTAACAAACGCCCTGATGCCCGCCAACATCATTTCAGCCGCCATCGCAGTCAATATCAAGCCCATCAAGCGCTCAAAGGCGGTCATTACTTTCGGGCCAAGCGCGCGTTGCAGCCGTTCTGCACTTAAAAACACCATCAGCCAGACCACGGCCACCGCACTCAGCGCGGCCACGTGCAGCAGCGTATCGGCCAATTTGTGCGAAGAAAACAGCAACACGGTGGCCAAGGCCGAAGGCCCGGCCAGGGCGGGAATGGCCAGCGGCACAATGAATGGCTCGCTATCGGCGTCATTCTCGACATACATGCCGCCCGATTGCGGGAACACCATGCGAATCGCAATCATGAACAAAATAATGCTGCCACCAATGCGCAAGGCAACCTCAGACAATTGAATCGCCGCCAAAAAATGGCGGCCAAAGAACATAAACAGCAGCAAGAAAATAAACGCAATCATGCACTCGCGCACCACCACGCGCCAACGGCGCGCCGGGTCCACCCTGGACAAGGCGTTGACAAACAAGGGGACATTGCCAAACGGGTCGGTGACCAGTAACAGCAAAATAAAGGTTTGTACGAAGTTTTGAGTCATCACGCCAGCTTTCTCTGGTTGTCCAATATTGGCTTTGCCGCACCTTCTTTAAATAATCTGGAAGCGATTATGCCCCATTTGGACAATTAGCGCAAAATTTTGGCGTTACTGAAGTTTGATCAAACCCGTTTTGTGCCCAAGCGCCTACACGGGTTTCATCACTTGTTTGGCCACCATCGTCGCTATGCTGCGCGGCGTAAAACGCACACTTTGCGCCATCAACCAATTCATGACGCCGGGGATATACACGCGCTGGCCGCGCTGCATGGCGCGGTAGCCCGCCAGACCCACCTGATCCGAAGTCTGCATGGGAATAAGTTTGCCCTTGATCAGCGCCGAGTCATTCATCGCCGCCTTATCATGATAATTCTTTGGTTTGATCGGGTTAATTGAGACGATTAGGTCGATAAGTCGAAACGCATAAACATATTAAATAAAAAAAGCGGGAACAGAAAAATTAACTGCAAGCAATTTCAGCCTGGGTAATCAATAATTTAAGCCGGGCGATGGGTTCATCCCACAGCAAACTATAAAAATTCTCACGCGATTCGCGGGTCAGTTCCACCAGGCCGCCATCTTTCAGTACTTTCAGGTGATGTGATATGGCCGGGCGTGACAAATGCATTAACTCGGTAATTTGCCCCACGTTCAGGCGATCATGTTCGGCCAACAGCAGCAAAATGGTTTGCCGCGCCGGGTCGCCCAGTGCATGGAATAAGCCAACGCAATCACTAAAGGTTTTGCGCACGTCTTCCAGCGTATATTGCGCTGCGGGGTCTTGTACCGTGGGGTTTTCCATATTACGGCTATCCGTTTAAACATTTGAACGGATTATACACAGTGGGCGCAGGGCTTAGCAAGCGAAAAAACCGTTCATTTGCAAACATCTGGCTTTTTCAGGCAAGAATCGGGCAATTTGGCGGCATAATATCGGAATCGCAAACAATCTGTTGCCGCCGACAGGAACGCCCATGAGTACCACCAACCCGATTGCCCACATCACCATCGAAGGATTCAAATCCATAGAATCAGTGCAGAAACTGCATCTGGGTGATATCAATGTCTTGATCGGCGCCAATGGTACGGGCAAAAGCAATTTTGTCTCTTTTTTCCGGATGATAGGTGAGATGGTCGAAGGTCGTTTGCAAAACTGGGTGAGCAAACAAGGTTCGGCTGATCGCATCCTCAGTTTTGGTGTCAAACAAACAAAGCAGTTGAGTGCATTTATCAAATTTGGCTTAAGTGGCTACCAATTCATACTGGAGCCAACTGTCGATAGTGGCTTTACGTTTGCCGATGAACAACTTCTCTTCGATGGTGTCCACTATAGCCCAACGAAAGTATTTTTGGGCAACGGACATAAAGAGTCCAAGCTAAAAGAAAAATATGCTGCATCGGGAGCCAGCAGCGTAGCCGATTATTGCTACAGCTCCATTACCAGTTGGAAGGTGTACCACTTCCACGACACCAGCGACACCGCTGGTGTAAAACGCTATGGCGCGCTGGACGACAACGATTACCTACGCCAGGACGCATCGAATCTGGCAGCATTTCTCTATCGCTTGCAAAACGAAACGCCCGATGTCTATCAGCAAATCCGCAAAACCATACAACTGGCAATTCCATTTTTTGACGACTTTATACTCAAGCCACGCACAAGCAAGAGTGATGACGAAGAAATCCGCTTGCGCTGGCGGCAACAGGACAGTGATTACCCGCTCTGGCCAAGCCAGCTTTCGGACGGTTCAATACGTTTCATCTGCCTCGTCACCGCCTTGTTGCAGCCCGAACCGCCGTCTACCATCATCATTGACGAACCCGAACTCGGTTTGCACCCTTATGCGATTACGCTGCTGGGCGCACTACTGCGCTCGGCATCAAAACGCATGCAGGTGATCGTTTCAACCCAATCGGTGCAGTTACTCAATGCGTTTTCGATTAACGACTTGATTGTGGTCGAGCGCGAACAAGGGCAAACCGTGTTCAAGCGCTACGACCAAGCCGATTTCACAACCTGATTACAACACTCTCACCCTGACACCAACACCGAGCATACCCGACCCAATCAAGCCTGCGCAATTTGCACCAACTGCTTGGCCGCAATGCGCGTCTCATTCGGGTAGCCGAAGGCATTATTGATATACACAATCCCATCCAGATTCACACGCCGATTCACATGGCTGTGCCCATACACATGCAGTGCCGGGCGCAATTGGCGCAGTTGCAAATCAATTAAATTACTCCCCAACACCGGATATAAGTAGCGTTTATCGAGTGGAATAAAGCTGGGCATAATATCGATACGCGGTAAAAAGTGGGAAAAGGTAATGGTTGTCTGGCCAGGCGCAATCTCAGGCAAAGGCAAATTGGCTTGCAAAAAATGCGCGCAGATTTGCTGCGCTGTTTCTTGTTGCGGCCAACGGCAAGCCCGATAATCCATCCACGCTTCGAGCAACATTTCACCCGGTTCGCCAAAGGAATAATCATACCAACTCAAGAGCGGCACAATATTCAAACTGCCATGCTGCCAGACTTGCATCGAAGCACCACTGTCCTGCACCATGCGCTTGATCAAGCCCAGTTTTTCAAATGAACTATGCGGCAAACCATCACGCAACACCCATAAATCATGATTGCCGGGCACAAATAAAACCTGTTTAAAGCGCGCCACCAGCGTCTGCAAACACCATTCCAACTTGGCCAAATGGTCAGTCACATCCCCCGCCAAAATCAATACATCATCGCGATAATCGCTGCGCGACAACTGGGCAACCCACTCTTGATTGGCAGAATAATCGATATGAATATCAGAAACAGCAAAAACTCGCATAGGGAAGCCATACAAAATATTGATCAAGAACAACGCCTTGCATTGTAAGCTCAGCCCGAACACAATCGCAACAGGTTTTTTTCAAAGGCCATGAGCAGATCAGCCCATCCATTCAGTCCAATGTTACAAAAACACCACCTTAAGCTAATTTAATTGAGTTATTAAGCTTCCGGGACGAAACATCGCTTAAATTCCAGTACCATTTTCAGCTTGCCACTTTATAATTCAAGTTGCACAAGATCCTAAACCGACACCAACATCCGAGGCTTACCGTGAATGCTCTTGAACCATCTGATCTTTATAACGCCGATCTGGCACCCACCACCCTGGCGCAACGAACCTGGCGCTGGTATCACTTTGCCGCGCTGTGGGTCGGTATGGTGATGTGTATACCCGCTTATACGCTGGCGGCCAGCCTGATTGAAGGCGGCATGTCGGCCATGCAAGCCTCATTGACGGTGTTACTGGCCAACACCATTATATTGGTGCCGATGCTGCTCATCGGCCATGCGGGCACCAAGTATGGCATTCCCTACGCAGTGCTGGCGCGCGCGGCGTTTGGCACCCAGGGTGCGCGCTTGCCCGCGCTGATGCGTGCGATTGTGGCCTGTGGCTGGTATGGCATTCAAACCTGGTTTGGCGGGCAAATGATTTATACCTTGCTGGGTGTATTGCTGGGTAAGCCTTTGGATGGCGAAAAAATCGCTGGCCTGGGGATTAATATCGCGCAACTGCTATGCTTTTTGGGCTTTTGGACGCTGCAATTGTGGTATGTGGTGCATGGGGTGGAAGCGGTGCGCAAGCTGGAAACGTATACCGCACCCTTAAAAATCATCATTTGCTTTGTGTTGTTGGGCTGGGTTTATCAAAAAGCCGGCAGCTTCGGGCCGATTTGGGATCAACCCTCGCAATTTATTGAAGGCGGCAAGCAAGCCGGGCAGTTTTGGGCCAAGTTTTGGCCATCGCTCACCGCCATGGTGGGTTTTTGGGCCACGCTGGCGCTGAATATTCCCGATTTCACCCGCTTTGCGCGCACCCAGCGCGACCAAATTTTGGGCCAGTCCATCGGCTTGCCCCTACCCATGGGTTTGCTGGCGCTGCTGTCGGTGATTGTTACTTCGGCCACCGTGGTGATTTACGGAAAAGCCTTGTGGGACCCGGTCGATTTGGCCAGCCGTATGAGTGGCGCGGCGGTGTTGATTGCGCTGTTGGTGTTGATGATTGATACCATCAGCGTGAATCTGGCGGCCAATCTGGTGGGGCCGGCTTACGATTTTGCGGCCTTGAATCCGCGCAAAATCAGCTATAAAGTCGGTGGCTATATCACCGTTGGCATTGCCTTGGTGATGATGCCGTGGAAAATTCTAGAATCCACCCAGGGCTATATCTTCACCTGGTTGATTGGTTATTCTGCCCTGCTGGGCCCCATTGCCGGAATTTTAATTGTCGATTATTATCTGGTGCGCGGCACGCAGTTAAAAGTGGATGATTTGTACCGCGAGCACCAAAGCGGCGGCGATTATGCCTACAGCGGCGGCTGGAATATGAAAGCGATTATCGCCTTTGCGCTGGGCGTGGCACCGAATATTCCCGGCTTTTTACACGCCGCCTTTCCGGCGCTGGTGCCCAATGTGGCGGATATCTTCCAAACCCTGTACACCTATGCCTGGTTTGTGGGTGTATCGATTGCGGCGGTGGTGTATGCTGTGTTAATGCGCGGCCATGCGCCGCGTCAAAACTAAGGTCAAAATTAGCGCCAAAACTAAAATTATTGCAAGGATCAAATATGAGCAACGCAATGAACAATTCAAAACCATTATTGATACGCGGCGGCACAGTAGTCAATGCCGATCTGGCGCAACGCGCCGATGTATTATGCGAAGGCGGCAAAGTGATTGCCGTTGGGCCTGACCTGGCTGCACCAGTCGGCGCGCAAATCATCGACGCAGGCGGCCAGTATGTGATGCCCGGCGGCATTGACCCGCACACCCACATGCAATTGCCATTTATGGGCACCGTGACCTCGGACGATTTTTTTACCGGCACCGTGGCCGGGCTAACCGGTGGCACCACCACGATTATGGATTTCGTCATCCCCGATCCAAAGCAATCGCTGCTGGAAGCCTTCCACACCTGGCGCGGCTGGGCGCAAAAAGCCGCCAGCGACTATACCTTTCACGTTGCCGTCACCTGGTGGGATGAAAGCGTGCGCCAGGAAATGGGCACGCTGGTGCAACAACATGGTGTGAATAGCTTCAAACACTTCATGGCGTATAAAAACGCGATTATGGCCAATGATGAAGTGTTGATTCACTCCTTCACGCGTGCGCTGGAATTGGGTGCGCTGCCCACCGTGCATGCGGAAAATGGCGAGCTGGTGTTTGAGTTGCAAAACCGCTTGCTGCAACAAGGCATTACCGGGCCAGCCGCGCACCCACAGTCGCGCCCGCCCGAGGTGGAAGGCGAAGCCGTGCAGCGCGCTATTGCGATTGCCAATATTTTGCACACGCCCATTTACATCGTGCATGTGTCATGCACCGATGCGCTGGACGCAATTGCCCGCGCCCGCGCCAACGGCCAACGCGTGTTTGGCGAAGTGCTGGCCGGACATTTGTTGATTGACGACAGCGTGTATCAACATCCTGATTTCGACTTTGCCGCCGCCCATGTGATGAGCCCGCCATTCCGCCCGGCACGCCATCAGGAAGCGTTATGGCGCGGCCTGCAAGGCGGCAATTTGCAAACCACCGCCACCGACCATTGCACCTTTTGCGCTACGCAAAAAGCCGCCGGACGCGATAACTTTAGCAAAATCCCCAATGGCTGCGGCGGCGTGGAAGACCGCATGACCGTGATTTGGGATGCGGGCGTGAATTCTGGCCGCTTAACACCCAGCGAATTTGTGCGCATTACCTCGACCAACGCGGCGCAGATTTTTAATATGTATCCGCGCAAAGGTTGCATCCGGGTTGGCAGTGATGCCGATATCGTGGTCTGGGACCCCGCCGCCAGCCGCACCATTTCCGCCAAAGCCCAGTTCGCCAAGAATGATTTTAATGTGTTTGAAGGGCGCACCGTGCGCGGCAATCCCAGCCATACCATTAGCGCGGGCAAGCTGGTATTCCAACAAGGCCAGGTGCTGGCCGAAATGGGGGCGGGGCGCTATATCGAGCGGCCTGCGTTTGTTGCAACACCCACTTCAACACCCGCGCAAGCTTAAGGATGATCATGAACGACTTACGAATTAACGGCGCACGGCTATGGCAATCGCTGATGGATTTGGCCAAAATCGGTGCCACGCCCAAAGGCGGGGTAAAACGCTTAACCTTAACCGACCTCGACAAACAAGGGCGCGATCTGGTTATCGCCTGGGGCAAAGAGGCTGGCCTCTCGGTCACCATCGACCAAATTGGCAATGTCTTCATGCGCCGCGCCGGCAGCAACCCGGCTTTGCCACCGATCATGTCCGGCAGCCATATCGACACCCAACCCACTGGCGGCAAATATGATGGCACTTATGGCGTATTGGCCGCGCTGGAAGTGGTGCGCACGTTAAATGATCACGATATCGTCACCGAAGCACCGATTGAAGTCGCCTTTTGGACCAACGAAGAAGGCTCACGCTTTGTGCCAGTGATGATGGGTTCCGGCGTGTTTTGCGGGGCCTTCAGTCTGGAGCATGCCTATGCCGCCAAAGACGTGAGCGGCCTGACGGTGCAAGAAGAATTACAACGCATCGGCTATGTGGGCGAACAAGTGCCGGGGCAACACCCGATTGGTGCCTATTTTGAAGCCCATATCGAACAAGGCCCGGTGCTGGAAGACGAAAATAAACTGATCGGCGTAGTGCCTGCGGTAATGGGCTTGTCGTGGTATGACTGCGTGGTGGCTGGGCTGGAAGCGCATGCCGGCCCCACGCCCATGCCGCTGCGCAAAGACGCTTTGCAAGTGGCCACCGTGATCATGCAAGAAGTGGTAGCCATTGCCAAGCGTTACCCGCCGTATGGGCGCGGCACGGTCGGCTTTGTGCAAGTATTCCCCAACAGCCGCAATGTGATTCCGGGCAAGGTCTCCTTCAGTATCGATTTGCGCAACGTCAGCGATGACTTGCTCAATCAAATGCATGCTGAAATTACCGCCTTTGTCGCCGCCCATGCGGCCAGCAGCGGTTTGCCAATTTCACTAGAACGGGTATCCTATTTCCCGCCCTGCCCGTTTCACCCAAGTTGCGTGGATGCGGTGCGCAATGCCACTGCGCAGTTAGGCTATTCCACCATGGATGTGGTGTCCGGTGCCGGACACGACGCCATTTACGCGGCCCGCGTGGCCCCGGCCGGGATGATTTTTGTGCCCTGCAAGGATGGCATCAGCCACAATGAAATTGAAGATGCACAACCCGCGCATCTGGAAGCGGGTTGCAATGTGTTGCTGCATGCGATGTTGTCCCTGGCCAAACCAAACCACAGTACCAACGCTTAGAGAGGGCAGAACCATGCTCGACATCATCATCCGCAACGCCAGCTTGCCCGACGGCGGGCAAGCTATCGACATCGGCATCCATGGCGGTAAAATCG
>JBKJLF010000292.1:0-7908 GCA_046597185.1 Burkholderiaceae bacterium
AAGCTATAATAACTGGCCACAGAAGGCGCAATCCTGGACGGTTATAGCCCCCGCTCTCACCCCGGAAAGCTATAATCCCAGTTGCAGCAGGCCAATCAAACCCAAGGTTATAGCCCCCGCTCTCACCCCGGAAAGCTATAATCAGGCAGGCAGGAGGACGGCAGGGAAGGCAGTTATAGCCCCCGCTCTCACCCCGGAAAGCTATAATCACCTTTTCGCCAGGTCGCACACGCAGGCTGTTATAGCCCCCGCTCTCACCCCGGAAAGCTATAATAACTGGCCACAGAAGGCGCAATCCTGGTCGGTTATAGCCCCCGCTCTCACCCCGGAAAGCTATAATGTCATGGTGGCCGTGGCCGTCACCGACCGCGTTATAGCCCCCGCTCTCACCCCGGAAAGCTATAATGTGCCAACCTGCTTGCCCTGGCACAAGACTGTTATAGCCCCCGCTCTCACCCCGGAAAGCTATAATCGTGGTGCAGGCGTAAGCGGCGGGTACACCGTTATAGCCCCCGCTCTCACCCCGGAAAGCTATAATACTGCCCAAGGCAACGTCGCCGACCAGGGCGTTATAGCCCCCGCTCTCACCCCGGAAAGCTATAATGCATCATTCGCAAGCGGTTGTTTTCACACAGAAAACAGCCGCTTGCGAAGTTTTTTTTAGCCCGTCAAAAGAGCAACATTTGATCTGCATTGACCTTTTTTTCCTGATAATTTCGCTCGCCAACCAACAACTTCATCCCCACAAATTGGCGCTCGCTGATTTGTAAATAGCGAATTGAGCCCTCTTTCGGCAAATTTGCAACAAGCCGCTTCAAATGTTTTTCCATATCGTCATTGCCCGTAACCAACCGGGCATACACCGACCATTGCAGCATATCATAGCCCTCCGTCAGCAAAAACCGCCGGAACAAAGTATACGCCCGCCGCTCAGCTTTGGTAACCACGGGCAAATCAAAAAAGACCATCAGGCGCATATATCGGCGGGTTTCCTGGCTCATTGTTCAAAAAAATCCTCTTGCTTTGGCGGCGTACTCTTACGCCAACATGGCAATACCAAATCCTGCGTACCGGTATCACCCAAAATGCGTACCAGACTCTGCACACTCGCATCAATACCAGCCAAAGCACTACAACGCCCCTCTTGGTATAACAACGCATGGTCTTGATGCAGCACCGCCACGACCGTCCCCTTCTGCTGCGCCGTGAGTTCAGCCGCCAATTCATGCGGAAACGAACGCAAAATATAGGCATCCAATAAAGGCCGCCACGGTTCAATAAAATCATCCGCCAAATTGAATGCATTTAGCTCATTGCAGTGGTGCAAACCAAACGCAGGCAACAAGCCATAACCACAAAGGGTGCGTGCCAACGCCGCACGTAACACTGCGTAGCCGTAGTTAAGCGCCGCATTGTAAAACCGCACTTGCCCACGATGGAAACCCGCCCCAAATAAGGCCGGAAAATAAACCCGCGCAGCTTGCGCTTCAAAATTTTCCGGGTCGCCCGAGCGTACCTTACTCGCAAGCGCGTTCAGGCGCGAAGCTTCGCCCAAACCAAATTGTTGCAATACATCAGCCTGGTTAATTATTTTCTGTCTGACAATGCGTTGCCATAAACGCTTTTGCTGTGGCGCAGAAAGCGCCAATTGCGCCCGCATGACTTTCAAAGCACGGCTATGCGGCAAAAACGGCACCAACACCCCATTGGGATGATGATCGCTCCCAACAGTCAATACCGCTATCTGCTCTTGCGCCAAGGCACCCAACAATGCCGCCGTTAAATTGATCTGCGGCTGATCCAGTACCAGTACAGATATGTCTTCCAACGGCACCTGCGCCTTGCCTTGCTCCTGCTCTATTTGCAATGCACTATGCGCCAACGACAAGCGCGCTGGCTGACTCACCACAACACTACGCCAGCCCATACGCTACCCCTTACGCCGCGCAAGCGGCTGCCGTGTTTCTGGCTTGGCACGATACAAACGGCCCAACACATCAACATGATATTTTTCAATACTCGCCACCGTTTTGATGCCAATGCCGCGCATCAAACCATTTTTTCCGATACTTTGATTTCGATCATGCGCCCACAAACTAATCGCAGCAACGCTACGATCCAAACCGCCAAAATATCCTTCTTTGCTTGGCTTGCCCTTGCCATATCGTACAACCACCCAATCATTCGGGTGCAAGCTAAAACAAAAGGTATAGCTATCATCCATCAATAACCAATCGCGCTCTAATTTGTCCGGTATGATCGCGTAATTCGGTAAAACCGCTTTCACCAAATCCGACACATACAAGGGTACGGCGAAAAATTTCCCCTTCCGGGTAAAAATATCAACCCGTAACATACTACCGTTGTTGGCAACCCCACCGCGCACCTCAATGCCACTGGCTTGGGTGCTCAATAGTTTTACGCTTCGAACCTGTGGCGCAATTCTTTCGGGCGAACCCGGTTTATATAAGGGTTCGGCAAAGGCTTTTTTCCCATCATCTTTATGCTTGATTAAACGCTCTTCAATCGCAGCAATAAGGCTGGCGTTGCGCGCATCGCCATAGCCAACAATGTTTTCAAGGTCTTTTAACTTTAACGCCGAAAGCGGGGTTTTCACGGCACTCTGGCCGGGCGCGCCACTCGCCATGGAGCGGATAGTATCCTGGTGCGCTTCACCCGCGCCACGCCGCAAGGGCGCACGCGACACACGTATCGGCAACACCGGCATCTCGTCAACATAGCCGGGCAACGTGGCAAGTGCCGCTTGCGGGTCATCCGCCAGCCATGCCTTTAGCTCGCTACGGAAATGTGGCCAGGGCATGGGAAATTCTGGCATCTGCCGCGTTGCCTTGCGAATTTCACCCGTCTCTGGATCAATATACCCATCACGCACCGCTTTTAACTCACCCGCACGCGAGTAATCGGCCATTTTTTTTACCATGCTGTGGCTGCAAGCTGCAATCACCGCCGCATCCATCGCATGATGTAAATCACCGTCTTGCCGCACCTTCAGCAACCCCCAACGTGCGCGCAAGTGGGCAGTTAATTGCCCACTCAAGACGACGCAGCGCCGCGCTTCTGGCTTATCGGGCGCGGCACTGCTCAATTGCAAATGGGTTTCCACCAGACTCTTAAAAGCGCGGCAAATATAGCGCGTATCGTTTAAATTGCGTTCTTTAAACTCGCTGCTTTCTTCCTCGCCAAAATTAACACGCAATAAGCGCTGCTTCTTGGCTTGCCTTAGCTTTTTATTCGCATTCACCCACGCCACAAATTGGCACCACCTGCTACTTTGATTCGCCCCATCCAAATATTCAAAGGGCGTGCGATTGCCCTTGTCCCGGTTCTCCGCCGTTAATACCAGCACCTTGTTATTTTGACTGTCATCAAAGCTGCGCGAATAAGGCAAGGCATGATCAATTTCGGCATAACCTGGCTCAAATAAGCGGTGTAGGTCCATCCCACGCTGGCTATACGCGCTTTGCCCGTCTTGCTCGTGATATAAGCGCATTTTCAGCAAATCCTGATTCTTGCTGTTTGGCTCCACGCCAAACTGCTGCCGAAACCGTTGTGCCGCTTTTTCCTTTTCATCGCGGAATTCTTGTTGTGCCCGCTCAATTTTTTTACGCTCATCATAAGGCCGCGCCAAATCACGCGCCAATTCAATATGGACGGCGGCTGGCGGGCCATATTGCCGGACAATGGCATTGACCAGCTTACGCGCCTGGTTCAAAGCACGATACACCACCGGGTTGGGAAAATCAGCGCGCACAATCTCAGGCAATAGACATTGTTTGACGCTTTGCCCGACCAAATCACTATGATGCGCATAACCCGCCGCCTGTACGGCTTCATCATAACGCTGCCCTTGCTGCATAAAATCAAGCAGTTTGATGAGCGCTTTTTGCGATAAGCGGATAAATTCAGAAAACGAATACGCCAGTACGTGCTCGATTAAACCATCGGCAAAACCATTTTGCTGCAAATAAGCACGGCTTTCAGCATCATCTTTGAAGCAGGTGAGTGCGAAGGCCAAACAGTCGAGCTTGTCAGGATCAAGCCGCACCTGTAGCCAAGCATCTTTTTCGCCCGCGTCTTCATAAATTTTACGCAACACATGAAAACCTTTGGCCTCAAATAAAACCGCATCCTCCGGATTTTTCCCATCGTGGCGGTAAGACAGGGCGGCAAAACGCTCATCAGGCCCCAAAGCCCATTTGCTACGCAATTGTTTATAGGTCAGCTTGGTCAATTCAAATGGCAAATTGATGGCGATAGCACGCTCCCGGGCGTCAGGCTCGCGTTTGCGGCCCATACTGGTCAGGCGTAAATTATTGAGCTTGGTGAGCCAAACAAATTGCTCTGCCCTGAAACTGGCTTTGGGCGCACGAAACTCATTGGTCTCAAAGGTGCATTTACCCACCATCTTCAATAGTTCTTTGCCAGAGAGAGTCGGCTTGCGTGCCAGCAACAACGCTTCGCAGGCCGTCAACAAATCGGCACTGGCATGGACTTGGCCCAATTCCACCTGGCTGGCAAATAGTTGGCGCATTTCTGCGAGTAAATCATCTCGTGCAAACGTATGCTTATATGCACCAGCCTTGTTACGCTTGGCCACTTTAAATGCTTCATGCCGATAAGCGAGTTCACCCATGGTACGAAAACCAGACGCTTGCAATAAGGTACGGTTGCCATTGACGCCACTCAACATTTGCCCGACCTTTTCATCATCACGGGCTTCACTTTTCCGATTCGATTGAAAACCACGATGTTTAATGATGTGGTAGATGGCGCAAGCAAATTCTTCAGCACTTAAAGCCCGGTCAAGCCCTTCAGCGCGCAAGCGCCAGGATGAGGTGGCACACAGTGGTAATGCTTGTTTTGCCATCAAACCGTGGCGCGTAAGCAGGCGCCGCAATCGCAACAAGCGGTGCGCGCGGCGACGCAGGCGACGACGCGTCGATTTGGCCTCACGCCAGGACACATTCAATGATTCACCATTTTTTGGCTGTTCCGCTTTCTCAAATGCACGGACATACAAAGCCAGGATACGGGAGTCGGTCAAGAGTGCGGCACCTACCGAGGCCATGCCGATATCCAAACCCAATGTATAAGAAATATGCGCAACCATGGCTTTCCTTTACTGGTTATTCAGTTATAATGATTTCTGTTGTAGCTTTCCGGGGTGAGAGCCGTCGCTATAATAAGTACCAGTCTTTATGACTGTGTCGTATCCGAAAAAGCCCAGGGGGTTCGCCTTCTGGGCATTTTCTTTTTATGGCAAGTATATTTTTTGATTGTACCTCCCTCATTGAGCAAAAGCAGGCAAATCTTGATTTTCGTTGTATTATATTAACAAGTGCTAGTCTTTCCTAAAACTATTCCCAGCAAAATAAATGATTTACGCGGCTTCTGATGATGAAGAACTCGTCTCGCAGGTACTTTATTTTTTGCGGCATCAAAATATATTGCAAATATATTTAAGCCGAATTACAATACCGCATCCGGCAACACTACATCGTCTTGCCTGGCATGATGTGTTCACTTAAACCCTCAAAACCTTGCAGGAGATGCGAAATGAAGCAATTTACCCCATGGCGCGGCGTTTTCCCCGCTGTTACCACCCAATTTAACGCCGATGAATCACTCAATTTTGGCGCAATGGAACAGCATTACGCGCTGCAACTGGCCGGCGGGGTGCATGGGCTGGTGGTGTGCGGCTCGCTGGGCGAGGCTAGCACCTTGTCTGACGCGGAAAAACTGCAAGTGGCCAAAGTGGCGCTGGATGTGGCGCAACACAAAGTACCAGTGCTGGCCAATGTGTCCAACAGCCGCACCCTGGACGCCGAACGCTTTGCCGCCAATGCCGCCGAACTGGGCGTGCAAGGCTTGATGGTGATGCCCTCGGTACTCTACGCCGCCGACGCCAAAGAAGCCAAAGACCATTTGCGCGCCGTCGCCCGTGCGGCCCAATTGCCTATCATGGTGTATAACAACCCGGTTAGCTATAAAGTTGATCTGACCCCGGAAGACTTTCTCGATTTGGCCGATTGCGAATTCATCGTCGCCATCAAAGAGTCCACCGACAATATCCGCCGTATTACCGATTTGCGCAATTGCGTTGGGCAGCGCTATCAATTATTCATGGGCGTGGATGACCTCTCCTTTGAAGGCCTGGCCGTCGGGGCCGATGGCTTGCTGGCCGGTTTATGCATCGCCTTCCCCAAAGAAACCGTGGCACTCTATAATTTAATGCAAGCTGGCCGCTGGCAAGAAGCGCTGAAACTGTATCAATGGTTTATGCCGCTGATGCATTTGGATGTCTCCAATAAACTGGTGCAAAACCTGAAGCTGGTTTCCACCATGGTCGGGGTGGGGAGTGAATTGGTGCGCCGTCCACGTCAGCCATTGGCGGGCAAAGAACGCGAACGGGTGGCCATGATCGTGCAAAAAGCGCTGGATACACGGCCTGATTTGAGCGTGTTTTAAAGATGATGCCTAAAGATGATGACCATTAAACCACCCGTAACCAAACAACGCGCCGCCGATATTGCCTACGACACCATCGAAAATTTGATCGTCACGCTGCAATTGCAACCGGGCGCGCCGATTGTTGAAGCGGAATTGATCGAATTAACCGGCCTTGGGCGCACACCCCTGCGTGAAGCCTTGCTGCGCATGACGTCCAACGGTTTGATTCAGCAATTGCCACGGCGTGGTTTGATTATCAGCGATATCGCCGCCGCCGAACACATGACCCTGCTCGAAACCCGGCGCGTACTGGAGCGTTTAATCGCCGCCAGCGCCGCGCGCCGCGCCACGCCCCCGGCACGCAGCGCGATTGTGGCTTGCGGTCAGGATATGGTGAACGCCGCCCAATTGAATAATTTGGATCAATACATGCACGCCGATCAGGCCCTCGACCATGTTATCCACCACGCCTGCCGCAATCCTTCCGCCGTGGCGGCGGTGGTGCCGCTGGTGATTCAATGCCGCCGCTTTTGGTATGCCTGGCAGCACGATGCCGATGTCGCACAAGGGGCGCAATGGCATATGGCTCTGGCGCAAGCCATTGCCGACGGGCAGGAAGCGGCCGCAGTAGAGGCCTCCGATGGCTTGGTCGATTATTTGGAAGCCCTCACGCGCCGCGTGATCCATAGCTAAACTCATAGCTAAATCTACAGTCAAATCCACAGCCAAATCCACTACCCGATTCTTGAGTAAATACAAGGTTATCCAACATGAACAGTATCTCGATTATTGATTCCCACACTGGCGGCGAGCCAACCCGCTTAATTTTGGATGGTGGGCCAGAACTGGGCAGCGGCCCGCTGGCGCAACGCTTGCGCCGCTTTGAGCAAGAATTTGATCACTTACGCTCAGCCAGCGTGTGCGAGCCGCGCGGTTCGGATGTAATTGTCGGCGCGCTGCTGGTAAAACCGCACGCCCCCGACTGCAGTGCAGGCTTGCTATTTTTTAACAACGCCGGTTATTTGGGCATGTGCGGCCATGGTTTGATTGGTTGCGTGGTGTCGCTGGCCCATCTGGGCAAACTAGGCCTTGGCAAACACCGCATCGATACCCCGGTGGGCGTGGTGCAAGCCGAGTTGCATGATGCGCACAGCGTGACGATTTGGAATGTGCCCGCTTACCGCTACCAAACCCAGGTGGCCGTCGAGGTGGCGGGCATAGGCCGGATTATGGGCGATATTGCCTGGGGCGGGAATTGGTTTTTTTTGGTTAGCCAGCACGGGCAAACATTGGATATTAAAAACGTCACCGAACTGACTGATTTTTGTTGGCGCGTGCGCCAGGCCGTGGAAGCTGCGGGCTTGCGCGGGGCCAATGGTGCCATCATCGATCATGTGGAATTATTTGCCCCGCCCGATACCGCTACTGATACCGCTA
>JBKJLF010000422.1:0-6748 GCA_046597185.1 Burkholderiaceae bacterium
AAGCAAAATAAGCAAAATAAGCAAAATAAGCAAAATAAGCAAAATAAGCAAAATAAGCAAAATAAGCGACTGACAACGGCCTGCCGGGCGGGCCGTTTTTGTATAATCGTGATTTGGCGTGGGTGATTGGGAAACGATGAAATCGATGCAACTTGCGCGCTTTACCCGGACGGTTCGACATCTGGAAAGTGAATCGTGCCGTAACTGCAATACCCATTTTAATGGAAAATTCTGTCCCGAGTGCGGACAAGAAGCCGATACTGGTGCGCCCATCGCAATGGGCTTTATCTATGAATTTTTGACGCGCAATGTGTTGGAAAAAGGCAAATTGCCGCGCACCATTTGGCATTTGCTGCGCTATCCGGGTGGCTTGACGGTGGACTTTTTGGAGGGGCGGCGCGCGCGCTATATTCGCCCGGTGCGACTGTATTTGATTTTTTCGATTGTCTATTTTTTACTGTTGTCATTTCAAACCACGGTATTGGTGAAACAGCTCAGTGCGAATGCCGATGCAGCCGATGTGGCGAGAGAGGTTGAAGCGGTAGCCAGTAAGGTTCCTGTTGTTAATACGAGCAATGGAAAAGGCTTAAATCCCAAGTTGTTACAAAGTCCTGCCGAGGAAGAGATAAACGGCAAAGCGTTCGCTGCCGAGCTTAAAAAAGCGATCAAACAGACAGCAGAACAGGCAAAAGAGGCAAAAGAGGCAAAACAGGCTACCCAAGATGCCGAAGATGAGCCAGACCCGAAGCGGGATGCGCGTTCGCATAAGGGAAAATCCGACGAGGAATTGAAAAAGATGTTGGATAATGTGCATTTTTTCAACCAAAAATATGATGCTTTGATAAAACAAGAGGCTTTAAGACGGATTAAGCACTTTAGTGCGCTGTCCCAGCATGAGCAAATCAATGAGGTGTTAAAAAGCGTGATTAATCAGGCACCCAAAACCATGTTTTTTCTGGTTCCGGTGTTTGCCATGCTATTGAAGCTGTTTTTTATATTTCGAGGGATTCCGTATGGTGCGCATTTATTGTTTTCGGTGCATTATCACGCGCTGGCATTTTTGGTGTTGATGGGATTGCTGTTGCCATTGCCCACGGTGATTACTGGATTGGGGATTGTGTATATTTGCCTGTATTTGCCCGTGGCCATGCGCACCACCTATCTGTGTAGCTGGATTGGTGCGCTGGCGCGCTGCTTCTTGCTCAGTGTTTCGTATTCTGTTGCCATTGGCCTGGCAATGGCAGGTACTTTGATTGTTGCGGTAATTGGCTGAGTTTAATTCGCAACCAAGGACGACACCACCGATTGCACCGCTTCTTTTAGTTTGGCGTGCGCCAAAACATTGCACTGTTCAGCGGTAGCGCCCACTTGCGAGCCAAATGACACCGAAGTCTTTTTGGGTTCGTACAGGAATGATTTGCCGCTCAAGGGCACCATCATTGCGCGCGCCACGATGACGCAGGTTTTGTTTGGATCAAAACCGCCATTGACTTCGCTGATATAACCCCATTTCTTGATCGGATACAGCTTGGCGACCTTGGCAGGCAATGCTTCGGCCCAGAGCGCATTGGCTTGGTTGGGTGTCATCAAGGTTGCGGGAGAATTATCCTTGGTGGCAAATTTGGGTGGCGCAGCAGGTGCTGCCAAAACACTGGATGAAAGTATCAGCGTGATTGCCAAAGTGGAAAGATGTTTCATGGAAGTTCCTCGGTATTGGTAAGTCGTTATCGGGCAAACAGATTCTTGCATATTGTAAGGGATTATCATCCTCGCCCGGTGGCTGGAAGGGGCGATTTTGGCAGATCGGCGGTAATTTGTTGGGGCTTGTTGCCTGTTTGCCCATTTCCCCGGTCTTGCGTGCCAATTTGCCACCAATTCGGTAGCAGTGCCTTCACTTCGAGGCGGGCAAAGCGGTCATCGATCAAGTAGAGCGTGCCTTGATCGCTTGGGCCGCGAATTACCCGGCCTGCCGCTTGCACTACTTTTTGCAAGCCGGGGTAGAGGTAGGCGTAAGCATAGCCGTGGCCAAACTGGCTTTGCATGCGCTGCATTAAAATTTCGTTAATGGGATTGTATTGCGGTAAGCCCAGGGTGGCGATAAACGCACCGATCAGGCGCGCGCCGGGTAAGTCGATACCTTCGCCAAAATTGCCACCCAATACGGCAAACCCAATGCCGCGCCCATGCTCGGTGAAACGCTGCAGAAAGGCTTGGCGCGCGGCTTCATCCATGGGCCGGGTTTGTTGCCATACCGGTATCTTGGGGGCGTCTTGCCTGAAGCGCTCGGCGACTTGTTCCAAGTAGTCAAAGCTACTTAAAAAAGCCAAATAATTGCCTGGCTGGCTCTGATATTGTTGTTCCATCAATTGCACCAAGGCCCCGAGCGAACTCTGGCGCGCATGGTAGCGCGTGGAAATATGGCGCACCAGGTGGACTTTTAATTGTTGGCTGTGGAAGGGCGAATCAATATCGACCCAATGGCAGTCGTCCGGCAAACCCAGCGTGTCGCGGTAAAATTCAGCCGGGCCTAGCGTGGCAGAAAACAAGGTGCAGGCATGGCAACTGGCGAAGCGTTCACGCAAAAATGGCGCGGGGATCAGGTTGCGCAAGCTGAGCACGGTATTTTTGCCTTGCCGGGTCAGGTCGATGAGGGAGTGCTGATCAAACGATTCGGCCAAGCGGATGAAAAGGTGGGCGTCGAAGAAAAAGCGCATCACTTCCGGGGCCAAGCCTTGAGCTTGCGCCACCATATGGTCGGCTATTTGTCCGGTTGCGTGTTGCAGCGCTTGTAATAGTGCTTTGGGCGGCTGGGGCAAGGTTTGATAATCGGCTTTGGAATCGGCTCGGTTTTCGGTTTCAGCATTGGCCTCGGCGCGGCTTTCTGGCAGCAAGGCTTTCCAGTGGCGTTGAACTTGGGCGAAGGTTTTTTTCAAAGCGGGCGGCAACTGGCGGCGCGCCTGCTTGAAGCGGGTTTGATCAAGTTCGGCGCTATACATACTGCGGCCACGGCTGAGCAAATTGTGCGCTTCATCAATCAGCAGGCTGACGCGCCATTGATTTTGCCGGGTTAAACCGTACAGCATGGCGCTGATATCGAAGTAGTAATTGTAATCGGCCACAATCAAATCAGCCCAGCGGCTCATTTCCTGGCTTAAATACCAGGGGCAAACCTGATGTTGTAAAGCGGCCTCGCGCAGGCGCGCCTGATTCAGCATTAATGTGCCTGTGGGCATGAGGCTCAAGGCTGCGCTACGGGCAGCGGGCAAGCGGTCATAAAAGCCGCGCGCCAGTGGGCAGGATAGTCCGTGGCAAGCCAGCTCCGGGTGCTCGCAGGCTTTGTCGCGCGCGACCAGTTCCAGCACCCGCACTGGCGCGGCGGCCAGGGTTTGCAGCGCGTCCAGCGCGACTTGACGGCCGGAGGTTTTGGCGGTTAAAAAGAAAATTTTATCGATGCTTTGCGTGGGGCAGGCTTTGAGTGCCGGAAACAAGGTGGCCATAGTTTTTCCGATGCCTGTGGGTGCTTGCGCCATCAAACAGCAGGCTTTGCGCTGGGCATTGTAGACGGCGGCGGCCAATTCTCGCTGGCCGTGGCGAAATTCGGGCCAGGGGAAAGCGAGTGTTGTCAGTGCGTGGTCGCGTTGCTGGCGGTGCGCCAGTTCTTGCTCGGCCCAGCTTAAAAATAATTCGCATTGGGCGTTAAAATAATGGGCCAAACTGGCGCGGTTGTGGTTTTCAAAGAAGACGATTTCTTTTTCGCTGTCGATGTCAAAATACACCAGCGCAAGGCGCAGGGTTTCACCTTCGGGGGCCGGCGTGGTTTCTGGGGCTGTTGCGATTTCGTTTGCTGTTTCGTTTGCGTTTTCTTTTGCGCTTGCTTGCGCTTTTGCCTCCAGCCACAGATGACCATAAATTCGGCATTGCGCCCAGTGCAGGGCGCGCTGGTTATCGGGCATCAGGCTGACATCACCACGGCAGGTTTTAATTTCTTCGAGCTGGTTTTGCGCGCCATCATAGCCATCGGCACGGCCACGAACATGTAGTTGGCGGTAGCTCGCGTGCAGGCTGATTTCGCTTTGGTAGCCTGCCGGACGGCGGCTTTGTACCAGTTTATGCCCTTCAATCCCTTCTTGCGCGCTGGGCGCGGGGGTGAAGCGCAAATCGAGGTCGCCCTGTTTGGCGGTAAATTCGACCAGTTCGCGCACCGCGATTTTGTAGTTCATGGCGCAGTACCGCTCAATATCTCGTCGCTGGCGTATTCAACATAGCAAACGCTGATCGGTATTTGATGCTGCGCGCAGTATTGAATACAGCGGATTTGATTGTCTTGCAGCCTGTCGCCGGGGCCTTTGACTTCGACCATGCGATAGCTGCGGGTGGCGGGCCAAAATTGAATCAGATCCGGCCAGCCACTGCGGTTGCTCGCGATATCTTGCAATAAGCGCTGAAAACAATGGCGCAAATGTGCCGCCGGAATGCAAAGCAAGGCATGTTCGAGTAATTCGGCCGACAGGCTCTGCCATGTCACAAAATTCGATTGCAAGCCTTGTTTGGCATGGTAGGCTTGCCAGATTGTGGCCTGATATGCGTCGCTGTCCAGTTGCGCCAGACAAATGTCGAATTGCGCTTGGCGGCGTGGGTAAAAATCCGGGCTGTGTAAATCCACCGGGCCACGTTGGTAGGGGTTGAAAAACGCCCCCGGCAGCGCGTAAAAAATGGCGTCCCAGCACAGTAAGCCAAATAATGAATTAATCAGGGTGTTTTCTACATAAAACACCAGTGCGGGTTGGTCTGCGTCTGCATGCTTGTCTGCATGCGCGCGGGCAAGGTGTTGTGCCGCCAATTGCTCAACGCTATGTTGGTTGGACGCAGGCAGTGTGTAACGTAGTTCTGGCACTTTGTGAGTCTGGCTGCTGGCGAGCAGCAGTTTGGCAAAATCGGCGGGGAGTTTTTTGTGCAAGCGGGGAAGAATGCGCTGCAAATGCTGTAATTCCACTTCACTGGCCATCGGCGCAGCGTTCGGCGCGATCATTTGTTGTGCCAAAGCGTGCGCAGCCGGGTATTGCTCACTCCGAATCAAGACGCGCAATTGCCGGATGCGCGCTTCGGGGCTGGAATTGCCTTGATACAGCTCATGCGCGGCGCTGAAGTTTTGTTCCCGTTCAAAGGCTTGGCCCAGGCTAAATAATAGCCGTTCACGCCGCCGTTCCAACCAGTTTTGGGCGGAAACGGGTATGTTTGCCAGCGTGGCCAGGGTTTGTTCGATACTCGCACCTTGTTGCCATTGTTCCCGGCACTGGAATAAACGCAGGTAGTGATCGATATCCTCACGGCTTTGAAAGCCGCGTGCGGTCGGTGCAATATCGACTTTTTCCCATTGATAAATACCCAAATCAGAAAGAATGAATTCTGACCAATCCTGATGCAAGTTACCAAAAAACATTAGGCGAAAGCGCTCGCACAAAGGCATAATACGCAAATGGTAGAGTGGCTCGCTTTGGGCATATTGCGCGCCAAACCATGCGCACAAGCTGCCTTGCTGCATGTTGCGAGCGGCTTGCAGGGCCGCCAATTGCTCAGACTTTTTTGTCTTGGCAAGCTGGGGTGGCAAGGCCAATAATTGGGCCAGTTCAAGCTTGGTAAATAAGGCAAACAGTTGTTCGATATTGAGCGTGGGTTGCGGCTCCAGCCAGTTGAGTGCGATCAGCGCGGCGGTAGCATCCGGGGTTGGGCCGATCTCTGGATACTGTAGTTTGCTGGCGCGAAAAAATTCCCCTTTGCGCATCACCATGCGCACCAGCAGTGCGCGCGAGGGCCTTGGCAGGCGGGTGAAATTTTCGATGAATTGGCTTTCGTGAGGGGCAAGCAAATCCGGGTAGCGCTGTGCCAGCCAATCGAGCACCATTTGAAAATTATTCAAATAATAAAATGCTTCGAGTGGCTGGTTGTAATGGGCAGGCATGGGGCTTATGTGGTGCGTATGTGGTGGTTATGTTGGGATCGTGGCGCGCTGTACAAACGGCCAGTATAGCGCAATTGTGTGCGATTGGCGCAAAAAAAGGTCGCGAAATCAAAATTTTACGATATACTTAAGTACGTGCTCCGCACCCATCAATCTTAATTCGAAAACCTCTCCTTGTTTTCGTCTGCATTCCTGATCGGCCAATCAACATTGCCGATACCCTTCAAATAAATTGCGCCCTTGGTGTAAAAACGTGATGAAGCGTGTGCCATGCACTCTTGGGCGCTTTCGTAGCGGAGATTTATTATGTTTAAAGACAATCTTGCCAGGAAGATCGTGCCAGATACCGATGTAAGACAGGAAACCCATACCTTGGTGATACCAGGGTGCAGTAGTTTGCATGAATTTTTGCAGCGCCATGTGCCTGTGCAACAACCGGTGCAAGGCATTCAGGATGACGAACGCAAGGAAGGGGAGGTTTTGGTGATTCGTGGATTTGATAATTTGCTGCATTACCTTGATTGGCTCGACGCGCAAGCTTGTCAAGCGACGGGCTATAACAGGGATCAAATGGAAGATTGAGTGTTTCAGAATGGGGGGCTGAATGTGTCGGAAGTCGTCTGCTCGATTGCATTCGCAGATGCCTTCCGTTACAATCGAAGTTACAATTGTAGCGCGCCTTGTTTGAGGCGAATTCTGGAAGTAGCTCATGACCCATCAAAAGTTACCGGTAACGGTATTGTCCGGCTTTTTAGGCGCAGGCAAAACAACTTTATTAAATCACATTTT
>JBKJLF010000425.1:0-3796 GCA_046597185.1 Burkholderiaceae bacterium
GCTCATTAGTCAGCGCTCAAGACCCTGGATGGGTATTCAATGTAACAGTTACAAACATTGTGGTCACTTTTGGTGGTGGCATCAACGTCCAAGTATCCCCAGCCTTAACTGGATGCACTTCGCAAAGTGGTTATGGGGCTGCTTTTGCTTCTATCTACCCAACCCACTCAGGCAAAAAAGAAATGCTTGCATTAATAACGTCGGCATATCTCAGCGGAAAACCAATTTCGATCTATTTAACTGACAACACATGTACGGTTGGCGAAGTTGTACTCGGTGCTTGGTAGTTAATTGTATTTACACATTGATCTATAAGGAGAAAATCTATGAAGATGTTAGCGAAAGCAGTTCTTACTTTGGCCCTAGGCATTACAACGGCCTACGCGAGTGCGGATCAAGTGTGGTGTTCAGGGAAAGTCTCAAATCTATGGGTCAGTTCTGATGGCACCGTATTTGTGTTGCCGAGTTGGCGAGGGGATCACATCGGATTTTGCAATCTCAGTCGCGATGTCGGTTCAATTTCCGCAAAAACTTGTGCATCGTGGTATGGTTTGCTGGCAATAGCAGTATCAAACAAAGCCGACACAACCATTTTCTATCCAGATGCGCCGTCATGCAGCACAATGCCGACCTATGGTTCCGCACCTAGCCCTTATTATGTGATGCTAGTGAATTAAACAAATCCCTTGCGCCCAACAAAAAACGGAACCCAGTCGCCCAAGTTCCGTTTTTCATTTTACCCCAAACAATCAAACACTTACATCCCGCCATCTTCCCCACTCAATGCCTCTGAGCGCTCTTCTGCTCTGGCGTTGCGCTCCGACTGCAACAGCGTAGCGCGTTCGGTTTGTTCCCAGGCTTCTTTGGCCTTTCTTGCGCGATGGAATGCCAAGCCAGTACCGGCAGGAATCAAGCGACCCACGATCACGTTTTCTTTCAAGCCGCGCAAGCCATCTTTCTTGCCCATGATGGCCGCTTCCGTCAACACGCGTGTGGTTTCCTGGAACGATGCTGCCGAGATGAAGGAGTCGGTGGACAACGATGCCTTGGTAATACCCAGCAACACGTTTTCATACGTGGCGGGAATCTTGCCTGCGGCATTCGCCTTGTCATTTTCATCCAGCATTTCAGAGCGCTCGACCTGTTCACCCACGATGTAGTTGGTATCACCGGCTTCCACAATCTGCACCCGACGCAACATTTGGCGCACGATCACTTCAATGTGTTTGTCGTTAATCTTCACACCTTGCAAACGATACACGTCCTGTACTTCGTCAACAATGTAGCGCGCCAAGGCTTCGATACCCAACAAACGTAAAATGTCTTGTGGATCAGCCGGGCCGTCCACGATCATTTCACCCTTGTTGACGACTTGGCCGTCATGCACCAGCACTTGCTTGTCCTTGGTGATCAGGAACTCGTGCTTGTTGCCTTCCATGTCGGTAATTTCCAGACGCTGTTTGCCCTTGGTTTCTTTACCAAACGCCACAGTCCCGGTCACTTCAGCCAACATACCTGCGTCTTTTGGCGAACGCGCTTCAAACAGTTCTGCTACCCGTGGCAAACCACCGGTAATATCACGGGTTTTTTGCGATTCGGTTGGGATACGCGCCAACACTTCACCCACCGATACGTGCTGTCCGTCTTTCACGGTGATCAGCGCACCGACCTGGAAGCCAATCGTTACCGAATGCTCCGTACCGGCAATCTTGACTTCTTCACCGGCATCATTCAACAGTTTCACCTGCGGACGCACGGTTTTGGTGGCCGAACCACGACGCTTGGCATCAATGACCACCAGCGTCGAAAGACCCGTCACTTCATCCACCTGGCGCGCCACGGTCACGCCTTCTTCGACGTTTTCAAAACGAATCGTACCCGCATATTCGGTAATGATAGGACGGGTTAATGGGTCCCACGCCGCCAACATGGCACCGGCTTTAATCACCAGGCCGTCATGTACGTTCAAGCTGGCACCGTATGGCACTTTATGCCGTTCACGTTCACGACCATGGTCGTCGGTAATTAACACTTCACCGGAGCGCGAAATAACGATTTGGTTGCCCTTGCCGTTGGTCACATACCGCATGGTGGAGGTAAAGCGAATGATCCCGTTGGATTTCGCTTCCACACCCGAGGCCACTGCCGCACGCGATGCCGCACCACCGATGTGGAAGGTACGCATCGTCAACTGTGTACCAGGTTCACCGATGGACTGCGCCGCAATCACACCCACCGCTTCACCCGCATTGACCAGCGAACCACGGCCCAAATCGCGACCATAGCAGTAACCGCACAAACCAAAACGGGTATCGCAATTGAGCGGGGTACGCACTTTCACTTCGTCAATCGACAAGCGTTCGATTTCTTCCACCATGTCTTCATCAAACAAGGTGCCAGCATAGAACAATGTAGCCTGGGTTTCTGGGTGAATAATATCCACCGCTGCCACCCGACCCAAAATACGGTCACGCAATGGCTCGATCACTTCACCGCCTTCAACCAAGGCTTTCATCAAGCTGCCGTTGGTGGTGCCGCAGTCGTCTTCGATCACGACCAAATCTTGCGTCACATCGACCAGGCGACGGGTCAGGTAACCCGAGTTCGCGGTTTTCAACGCGGTATCGGCCAAACCTTTACGCGCACCGTGGGTCGAAATAAAGTACTGCAACACGTTCAAGCCTTCGCGGAAGTTCGCGGTAATCGGCGTTTCGATGATCGAACCGTCCGGCTTGGCCATCAGACCGCGCATACCTGCCAACTGACGAATCTGGGCCGCACTACCGCGCGCACCGGAGTCGGCCATCATGTAAATCGCATTGAACGATTCCTGGGTGCCTACGGTGCCGTCACGACGGGTAACCGGTTCAACTTTGAGCTGATCCATCATGGCCTTGCCGACTTCATCGCCCGCCTTACCCCAGATATCCACCACTTTGTTGTAGCGTTCGCCCGCCGTCACCAGACCGGACGAATATTGCTGTTCGATCAGTTTCACTTCTTGCTCGGCAGCGGCGATCAGGCCGACTTTTTGCGGCGGCACCAACATGTCATCGACGCAAATCGAAATACCAGCACGGGTCGCCAAACGGAAACCCATTTGCATCAGTGAATCGGCAAACACCACGGTGGCGCGCAAACCGCACTTACGGAAGCTGGTATTGATCAGGCGCGAAATTTCCTTCTTTTTCAGTGCGCGGTTCAAGACCGAGAACGGCAAACCTTTTGGCAGGATTTCTGACAAAATCGAACGACCCACCGTGGTTTCATAGCGGGTAATGGTTTTGAAAAAATCGCCCGTGGTCGGGTTCTTGGGGTACTCGGTAATGCGCACGGTAATGCGGGTAGACAATTCGACTTCTTTATTGTCATAAGCACGGATCACTTCGGACACGTCCGGAAACATCATCCCTTCGTTCTTGCCATTGATTTTTTCACGCGAGGCATAATACAAACCCAACACAATATCTTGCGATGGCACAATCGACGGTTCGCCATTGGATGGGAACAGAATATTGTTGGAGGCCAGCATTAAAGTGCGCGCTTCCATTTGCGCTTCAATCGACAGAGGTACGTGTACCGCCATTTGATCGCCATCGAAGTCGGCGTTGAACGCCGCGCAGACCAGCGGATGCAACTGGATTGCCTTGCCTTCGATCAGGACAGGCTCGAACGCCTGGATACCCAAGCGATGCAGAGTCGGCGCACGATTCAACATGACCGGATGTTCGCGGATCACGTCTTCCAGAATGTCCCACACCACTGGCTCTTGAATCTCGACGAGTTTTTTCGCAGC
>JBKJLF010000494.1:0-7421 GCA_046597185.1 Burkholderiaceae bacterium
TACGCAATCGGGGTTTGATAAGGGCTGCCAGCGGCTGCCACGCTGCTGCGGTAGCGGCTGCGCGCGCCTGACATCCAGGCCCCGCCGCGCTTGCCTTTTCTGGCATATAAATCGATATAAAATTGACCGATCAACTGGCCATCGCGCTCGATGCGGAAAAATTGCACATCCGGGTGCCAAGTGGTGGCTTGATCCGGTAAGATTTGCACTTTGTACATCGATTCAATCAAGCTAAACAAGCCTTGTAACACCTTGGGGGCAGGGAAGTATTGTTTCACTTCTTCTTGCGAAAAGGCATAATTGGTTTCGCGCAGCTTTTCTGAAGCATAGCTCAAATCCCAAACCTGTAATTCATCCAAGCCTAACTGCTGGCTGGCAAATTGGCGCAACTCGGCCAAATCCTGCTCGGCATACGGGCGCGCATGTTGCGCCAGTTGTTGTAAAAAGTCGATCACTTGCTGTGGGCTTTGCGCCATTTTGGGTGCCAGTGACACTTCGGCAAAATTGGCGTAGCCTAACATTTTGGCTTCTTCCGCACGCAAGGCCAGCAGGGTTTGGATGTTGGCTGAATTGTCCCACTGTTCGGGCTGGCTAAACATCTCACCTTGATCGGAGGCCTTGGTAACGTTGGCGCGATACACGATGGAACGTAGCTTGCGATTATTGGCGTATTGTAGAACCGGGAAAAATGAGGGGAAGTGCAGCGTAAAGCGGTAACCTGCCACGCCCGCAGCTTCTGCGGTTGCGCGCGCCGCCTGTTTGGCGTCTTCGGGGATGCCGTCAAGCTCGGCTTCATTTTCCACATCCAAATGAAAATCATTGGTGGCATCGAGCACGTTTTCCGAAAACCGGGTCGAGGTTTTGGCAGCCAGTTCCTGGATTTCGGCAAACCTTGGTTTTTGCTCCTCGGGTAATTCGGCCCCGCCCAGGCGAAAATCACGCAACGCGTCTTGGATCACTTTTTTCTGAGCGTTATTTAAGGCAGCGTAAGTGGGGCTGGCGGCGATGGCTTTGTATTGTTGAAACAGCTTCAGGTTTTGCGACAGCGAAGTAAAAAATTCGGTCACCTTGGGTTGATTTTCATTGTAGGCGGCGCGCAGTTCGGGGTTGTCCATGACGCCGTTCAAGTGGCTGATGGCACCCCAGGCGCGGCCCAAGGCTTGCGTGCCCTGTTCAAATGGCTCGATGAAATTATCCCAGCAGATGTCGGCAATGGGCTGCTCCAATCTGGCCACGCAATCCCGGTTTTGCGCCAATAACAGATCAATCGCCGGGCCAACATGTTCCGCTTTGATTTTATCGAACGCAATTAAACCGTTTAAATTGAGTAAGGGATTATCCATTTGCTGCCTTTGTCTACAAGAATAAAAAATGATCAATGAGTTTATCAACGAATGGTTTAAGCCACGCGCTCTGTCGCTTCAATCGTATTGACCAATAACATGGTAATGGTCATTGGCCCTACGCCACCTGGCACCGGGGAAATATAACCCGCCACTTCGCTGGCACTGGCAAAATCCACGTCGCCGCACAACTTGCCTTGGTCGTCGCGGTTAATGCCCACGTCAATCACCAGTGCGCCGGGTTTAATCATATCGCCACGCAAGGTATTGCGCCGTCCCACTGCAGCCACCACAATATCAGCCTGGCGCGTGTGGTAAGCCAAATCCGGCGTGCCGCTATGGCATATGGTGACGGTGGCATTGGCTTGCAAGAGCAAAAGTGCCATTGGTTTGCCAACGGTATTGCTGCGCCCGATGACTACCGCGTGTTTGCCGCGTAAATCAAGCCCGGTGCTTTCAATCATTTTCATGCAGCCATAGGGGGTGCAAGGGCGAAAACCGGGTAAGCCACTCATCAATTCGCCCGCACTTAAGACCGAATAGCCATCGACATCTTTATGGGTGGCAATGGCTGCAATCACTTTTTGCGGCGAAATATGCTTGGGTAACGGCATTTGCACCAAAATTCCGTGGATGCTGGCATCGGCATTCAAGGCGGCAATGCGCGCCAGCAAGTCGGCTTCTGACAGATTGGCATCATATTTTTCAAAAACCGAATGCAAACCCGTGTCGGCGCAGGCTTTCACTTTATTGCGCACATACACCTGGCTGGCCGGGTCTTCACCCACCAAAATGACGGCCAGGCCCGGTTGCTTGCCCTGGGCGGTGAGTGCGGCGGCGCGCAAGCCAACTTGGGCGCGCAGTTGTTTGGAAAGGTCGTTGCCGTTGATGATTTGAGCTGACATGGTGATAGGCGATTAAAATAAAAGTGAATGGGGTGAATGTTTTAATGTATGGCTGTTTCAAGGTTTGCTGTCGGCTTTCGGTTGGGTCACAAAACCCAGCTTGGTGATGCCACTTTTTTGTGCGCTGGCCATTACCTGGGCCATGATTTCGTAGCGGGTATCATTGTCGGCCCGAATTTGCAAATCCGGCTGCGGCTCGCGTTGGGCGGCCAGTTTCAGGCGTTTTTCCAGTTCCGGCAGCGTAACCAAATCATTATTCCAATACAGTTTGGCGCGTCCATCAATCGAAATCGTCACCGCTTCGCCTTGCGGCGCGGCTACTTCGGCTTCCACTTTGGGTAAATCGAGTTGGATCGAATGCGTCAGCAGGGGCGCGGTGATGATGAAAATTACCAATAACACCAGCATCACATCCACCATCGGCGTGACATTGATTTCTGCCATCGGGGGCAAATTACTTTTCGGGTCAAAACTGCCAAAAGCCATGCTGTGCCTCTTTGGTGTAAATATTTAACCGTCGTTCAGCCGCTGGTTCAAGCCGCTTGGCGCTTGCCGGTCGTTAAGTAGGAATGCAAATCGTGAGCAAAACCATCCAGTTCGGCCAGGGTCACCCGATTCATGCGCCCCAAAGCATTGTAGGCCAAAACGGCCGGAATGGCGACCACCAGACCCAGCGCCGTCATAATCAACGCTTCACCCACTGGCCCGGCGATTTTATCGATTTGCACCGTGCCCGTGAACGACACCGCCGCCAGCGCATGGTAAATGCCCCACACCGTGCCCAACAAGCCAACAAAGGGCGCGGTTGCGCCAATTGAGGCCAGAATGGTCAGGCCCGCCTCGAGGCGCAGGGTAGCGCGGGTAATATCCTGGCGTAGATGGCGCGTAATGCGCTCACCGGGATCGACTTCCGCTTCCATGGTATGGGCTGGTTTTTCACTCGCTTGCATCACGTTCAGACAATGGCGCGCCAATGGCGTATAAATTTGTTCCAGATCGGTTTGTTCCAGGCTGGCGATGGCATCGCTCAGTTGCGGTGCTTGCCAAAATTGATCCAGCCCACGCGCGCTACGGCGCACGCGCCAAGTGCTCCATAGCTTGGATAAAATAAAATACCAACTCAGCAGTGACATAAAAATCAAGGCAATCGCCACCAAATGACTGATGGCATCACCCTGCGCCCAATAGCGCGCCAGATTAAAGCCGGGTTGTGCGAGTGTATTCATGCGCGTTCCTTGGTGCTTTGTACCGTTTAACTACGTAAGCCTAATACGTCTTGCATATCAAATAAGCCGTGTGTCTTGCCTGCCAAAAACTGCGCGGCGCGCACAGCGCCCTGGGCGTAGGTGGCGCGGCTGCTGGATTTATGGCTAATTTCAATCCGCTCGCCGATGCCGGCAAACAACACCGTATGGTCACCGACAATATCGCCACCGCGAATGGTGGCAAAGCCGATGGACGACGGGTCGCGCGGCCCGGTCACGCCTTCGCGTGCGAACACGCCGTGCTGATCCAGATTGCGGCCCAGGGTATCGGCGATCACCTGACCCATTTGCAGCGCCGTGCCGGATGGTGCATCCACCTTATGGCGGTGGTGCGCTTCGATAATTTCGATATCGTAGCCTTGGGCAAAGTTTTTGGCCGCCATTTCCAGCAGTTTCATGGTCACATTCACCCCCACACTCATGTTTGGTGCAAACACGATGGCAATTTTTTCAGCGGCGGCGGCAATTGCGGCTTTGCCTGCTGCATCAAAACCGGTGGTGCCGATAATCATTTTTTTGCCGTGGGCGGCGCAAAAGGCCAAATGTTCGAGCGTGCCTTCGGGCCGGGTGAAATCGATCAAATAATCGGCGTCGGCCAGCCCCAGGGCCAGCTTGTCCTGTATGGTAACGCCGCAGGGTTGGCCCAGAAAGGCGCTGGCGTCTTGCCCGATGGCGGGGCTGTTGGTGCGATCCAGCGCGCCAGATAGTTGCGCAAGAGATTGACTGATCAGGGTTTCGATCAGAATGTGGCCCATACGGCCACTGGCCCCGGCGATGGCGATTTTTAATGGCGTCATGGCATTATTTTGTTTGAGTGGGCGGTTGCGTGGATTCAGCAGGCGCAGGGCTGGTTTTTTTGACTGGTCCGGCCAATTGGTTGATATAGTCTTGCTCGGTGGGCAAATCTTTGCCACTAAAGCGCGCGACTTTTTCATCTTTAAAAAACACCGTGACACGGCTGGCGGTGACTTCGCCATTGCCTTTTTGCAGGCGGAAGGGGTAATCCCAACGATCGGCGTGAAACACATCGGCCACCAGGGGCGTGCCAAGAATAAAGCGCACTTGTTCGCGCGTCATGCCTTCTTTCAATTGCGAGATTTGCTCCTGGGAAATAAAGTTGCCCTGTTGGATGTTAACGCGAAACGGGGTAAAACGGTACAATAATTGTTGCAGCCAGGTTTTGTTTGTCACCGTGGTTTGCACCCCGTCCGTGCTGCTGCTGGCCGTGGTGCTGGTGCTGCTTGAGCTGGCAAGTACGGGGGCCGGCGCAGCAGCTGCGGTGGTGGCAACGGGCGCGGGGGGCGGGTTGGATTTGGCCCCACCTGCGGTCACGTAATCGGCCTGGGACGGATCACCGATTAAGGGATTGGGTTTGCTGGCGCAGCCCACTATCAACAAGGCCAAACAGGCGGCGCTAATCGCCTTCGTTGACCTTGAAAGGTTTAATTGACAATTTTTTGAAGAAATATAAGATGAGATACGCATAAGTAATCGCAATTAAATTGAGCGCGGATGCTGCGCTAGTGCCAAAACCCTATATCATAATGCAGTTGATCCTTCTGTGAGTAATAAACATGAATAATACCCCCACTGATTTGAAATCCAGCGGCTTGAAAGCCACCTTACCCCGTTTAAAAATCCTTGAAATTTTCCAAAATAGCAAGGTTCGGCATTTGACGGCGGAAGATGTGTATAAAGTGTTATTAAATGAGAGCATGGACATTGGTTTGGCCACGGTGTACCGGGTATTGATGCAGTTTGAGCAGGCGGGCTTGCTGAATCGCAACCATTTTGAATCGGGCAAGGCGATTTTTGAATTAAACGAAGGCGAGCATCATGACCATTTGGTGTGTCTGGATTGTGGCCGGGTGGAAGAATTTTGCGATGTGGAAATTGAGAAAAGGCAAAACAATATTGCACAACAACGTGGGTTTGTGATTGCTGAGCATTCGCTGGCGATTTATGGCCATTGTGTAAAAACCGAATGCCCGCATCGGGGCTAGGGCCGGCGTAAGGAAGAACCGACAAGAAAAATAGACCCTGACTTTCTCATGACTGAGCAACTTGTCCGCTTCAAGCGCGAAACACGTCACCTGGACAACGAGGCTTGCCTCAATTGCAGCACCGCCTATACGGGCAAATTTTGTCCAGAGTGTGGGCAAGAGTCGTACACGGGGGCACCCACGGCGTGGGCTTTTATTTACGAGTTTCTTACCAAAAATGTATTGGAAGGCGGCAAGCTACCGCTGACGCTGTGGTATTTGTTGCGTTATCCTGGCTTGTTGACGGTGGATTTTCTGGAAGGGCGGCGTGCGCGCTTTGTTCGTTTGGCGGAATTGATTATTACCAATATGGTGATGCTGGCCCTGGTTTTGTTTGGGGTATTTGGGGCGGTGTGATTGTGCTCGCATATATTTCCCCATTTTTCACCTGCATAACAGCAAAATCTATCTGATCGCATATTCTTACTGCCGTAGACCATCAAATGTCAGGTAGGCACCCTGTGCTACCCGCTGTTTCTTGATTGGCTTGCATAACTAATCCGTTAGCGATTTTTACGCAATTTCCTTGCTGATCTCGTATAAGTTGAATTACACTGTTTTTTTACACAGTAGAATTGTAAAAAGCGGATTTATCCAAAATACCAAGCACAACTGCTTGACGTACTTCGGATAATTGTATAAAATTTTATACGGATAAAACAGCCATGGAACAGGAAAAAGCGCTACGCTGGCTTGGTTCATCTTATGCCGATTTGCTGGCATTTCCCTATGAACCCAGAAAAACCGCAGGATTTCAGTTAGGCAAGGTTCAGGCAGGATTGGAACCGGATGACTGGAAGCCATTCATTGAAGTAGGTGCGGGTGTGCGGGAAATTCGCATCAGGGATAGTCAAGGAATTTACCGCGTCTTGTATGTCGCCAAATTTGAAGAAGCCATTTACGTGCTGCATTGTTTCCAGAAAAAGACCCAAACTACCAGCCAACAAGACAAACAAATTGCACAAGCGCGTTACCGCGCACTTTTGCAGGAAAGATAAATATCATGGATATCGATACCAAAATTCGCCACATCACCCCACCCGGTGCCAACCTGTTTGCAGAATTAGGTTTTGCGCCGGACGAAGCCGAACAGTTCAATGCCGAATTGCGTCAGCAAGTTGATCAGGCCAAGCAATTAAAACTGCAACTGATGCAAGAATTGGCAGATTGGATTAGCGATAGCCAATTGAAGCAAACCAAAGCGGCAGAGATTTTGATGGTGTCGCGCCCAAGAGTGTCGGATGTGGTGAATATGAAAGCCAGCAAATTCACCATTGACATGCTGGTCAATTTGCTGGCGCGTGCGGGCAAATCGGTGCGCTTGGCGGTGGTGTGAGGTCTTTGCCTGGTGCATGGCAAACACTGCTACTTGGGCATCCGGTCAAACGCAAGCATAATCCGCATGCGTTGCCCAATATTGGAAATATCACGCAAAGCGTTTTTTGCACGAATCAAGTCCGCTTCCTTTTTCGTCGTTACACAGGCGCAAATACGCAAAATGGCTTGAATGTCGTCATCAGAAATCCACCCGCTCAGCAAAGTTTTAATCATGGCCAGCTTATTCGACGCAGAAATTTGTTCAATTTCTCCCGACTTATGGTGCATCACCCAGTCGCGCACCCGGTCATCATCATTGAGCCAATACGCGCTCACGGCATTCTCTTCAATCAGGTCACCGAGGTTGCGGCTTTCGAGTACGCCTTGATCCACACCCATTAAATTACGGTTGTAGCCAGAGTTCGCCGGAGTATGCCGCTTACCGCCAAATGTACCCTTAATACTGCTGATGATGCTTTCTGAATAGCGGTCTTTTAGACCAATGACATGCCCAAATTCATGTGCAGGTATCCAATTAAAGGCTTCAGC
>JBKJLF010000001.1:0-3012 GCA_046597185.1 Burkholderiaceae bacterium
ACAAGAAAAATGCGGTATGCACGCCGTTTGCGGCCACCAGGATATCGCGCCGGGCCGTAAAACCGACCCCGGCCCACACTTTGACTGGGCTGGATTTGAGGCTGCTTTTCACTGCCAACAACGGGCTCAAGAAACCGCAGGCAAGATCATGCCGTTTTTACGATTTTCCCATAACGTGTGAAAAGTCAAGCGAAAACGCAGAAAAAATAAGCGAAATACGACACCACTTTCGCTTGCATCTGGCGCGATTGGGCACTACAATTAGTGCTGTTGATAAATTCAACCACTAGATTTAGTGTTTTTCCAGTGAGTGTATCTGCAATCTTACCAGAGGCCAACGAAATTTTCCCAAAAGCTATGTCTGAACTACCCAAGACGGGTAGTAAGGCTTGCTTTTTTGTCTGTTGTAAACGATACTGGGTAGATAAACAGGTCTGGATTGGTGGAAAAATAGTGAATCAAGATGGATTTATCTGACTTAATAGCATTATTTATTGGCAACTTATTTGTGCAGGCTTTTTATTAACGAAGCGCAACAGCGAGGCTGTTGGCGTAGATCCTCAGGAGACCGAATGTTCCCAACTCAAGAAATTTCCCTTAAATCTTCCGACATGACTGGTATGGGTAGCATGGGTGGTATGCGTGGCATTGGCGCTGCCGATGCTGGCACCACCGTGGCAAAGCATAGTGATTACCGGGTGATCCGGCGTAATGGGGCGGTGGTTGGTTTTGAACCGTCCAAAATCGCCATCGCCATGACCAAGGCATTTTTAGCCGTGAATGGTGGTCAGGGTGCTGCCTCGGCGCGGGTGCGGGAGTTGGTCGAACAAATGACCGGGAATGTGGTCTCGGCCCTGATGCGGCGGCAACCCGCTGGCGGCACCTTCCATATTGAAGATATCCAGGATCAGGTTGAGTTGTCGTTAATGCGTTCCGGCGAGCACGACGTGGCGCGCGCCTACGTGTTGTACCGCGCCAAGCATATGGAAGAGCGGCGTTTGCTCAAAGAACAGCAAGGTGAGGCTGAACCTGCAATTCACGTGCTGGAAAACGGCGTGCGCCGGGTGCTGGATCGCAATCACGTGCGGCAATTAATTGAAGCCGCCTGCGTTGGTCTTGAAAAACAAGTTGATGCCCAGGCCATTTTTGCCGAAACCTTGAAAAACCTGTATGACGGCGTTCCGGTTGAAGAATTGCATAAGTCGGCCATTTTGGCAGCGCGCGCGCTGATGGAAAAAGATCCTGCCTATAGCAAGGTGACGGCACGCTTGTTATTGCACACCATTCGCAAGGAAGTGTTTGAGCGCGAAGTGGTGCAGGCCGATACCCAGGCGGCGTATGACGATTATTTCCCCATCTTTATCAAAAAAGGCATTGCCGCTGATTTGCTCGATGCGCGTTTGGCCGAATACGATTTGGCCAAAATTAGCGCTGCCCTAGTGGCGGATCGCGATTTGCAATTTGGCTACCTCGGCTTGCAAACCCTGTATGACCGTTATTTCTTGCATATCCAGGGTCAGCGTATCGAAATGCCACAGGCTTTCTTCATGCGCGTGGCCATGGGCCTGGCCTTGAGTGAAATCGACCGAGAAGCACGCGCCATTGAATTTTATCAATTGCTGTCCAGCTTTGATTTCATGAGTTCGACCCCGACCCTGTTCAATTCCGGCACCAAGCGCTCGCAATTGTCGTCGTGCTATTTGACCACGGTTTCGGACGACCTGGACGGTATCTATGAAGCCATCAAAGAAAATGCCTTGCTGGCTAAATATGCCGGTGGTTTGGGCAATGACTGGACGCCGGTGCGCGCTTTGGGTGCCCATATCAAGGGCACCAATGGCAAATCGCAAGGCGTCGTGCCGTTCCTGAAAGTGGTTAACGATACCGCTGTGGCGGTCAACCAGGGTGGTAAGCGCAAAGGTGCAGTGTGTGCCTATCTGGAAACCTGGCATATGGATATCGAAGAATTCCTCGATTTGCGTAAAAATACCGGTGATGATCGGCGTCGTACCCATGATATGAATACCGCCAACTGGATTCCTGATCTGTTTATGAAGCGGGTCATGGAAAAGGGCGACTGGACCTTGTTTTCGCCTTCCGACGTGCCCGATCTGCATGAAAAATTCGGACGCGCCTTTGAAGCCGCCTACACTGCCTATGAAGCGCGTGCTGAACGTGGTGAATTGCGTTTGTTCAAAAAAATCCCTGCGCTCGATTTATGGCGCAAAATGCTCTCGATGCTGTTTGAAACCGGCCATCCATGGATCACATTCAAAGACCCGTGCAATATCCGCAATCCGCAGCAACATGTGGGCGTGGTGCATAGCTCCAATTTGTGTACTGAAATCACCCTCAATACCAATGCCAGCGAAATCGCGGTCTGTAATTTGGGTTCGGTCAACTTGCCAGCGCACATGCTGGATGGCAAACTTGATCATGCCAAGCTGCAACGCACGATTAAAACCGCGATGCGTATGCTCGATAATGTGATCGACATCAATTATTATGCAGTCAAAAAGGCGCGCGATTCGAATTTACGCCATCGCCCGGTCGGTTTGGGCATTATGGGCTTTCAGGATTGCCTGCACATGATGTGCATGCCCTATGCCAGCCAGGCGGCGGTAGACTTTGCGGATCAATCGATGGAAGCGGTTTGCTATTACGCCTATGCCGCATCAAGTGATCTGGCCATTGAGCGCGGTTCGTACAGCTCGTATCGCGGTTCTTTGTGGGAACGCGGCATTTTGCCCAAAGACGCACTGAAACTGTTGGCTGATGAGCGTGGCGGCTATTTGGAAGCCGATTATTCCGAAACCATGGATTGGGCCAGCTTGCGTGAACGGATTCAAAAGAACGGCATGCGCAATTCCAATTGTGTGGCCATCGCGCCGACGGCGACCATTTCCAATATTATTGGGGTCTCGGCCTGTATCGAACCGACTTTCCAAAACCTGTATGTGAAGTCGAATTTGTCGCGCACCAGATATTCGTTGATTTCGGTAAATTCGCCCG
>JBKJLF010000117.1:0-11069 GCA_046597185.1 Burkholderiaceae bacterium
GACCATGGCATTGCTGGAGCTGCTGCCGCCCAGAGTTTTGCCACGCGGCCAATACATGCGGCGTTGATTCAGGTGCGCCTGGGGTTCGGTGTAATAGCGCCAATTCATGGTGCGGCTCATCATCAGGTAAATAATGCCGATCGGCATGCGGATAAAGACGCTCGTATCAGGTGGCCCGGCTTCCAATAAGCAAACCTGAATGCTCGGGTCGGCCGAGAGCCGATTGGCCAGAACACAGCCAGCCGAGCCTGCGCCGACGATGACATAATCATATTCTCTCATATTCCTGTTTCCTCAAGCCAAGCCTGGCAAAGATAATGCTATTGGTTGTCAATATTGTTCTTGTTGCTGCTGGTGATGGGCGTTTTTCGCAGCAGCTCATTGTAGGGGACAAAAATAGAGCTGGTGCTCCAGTAGCGCAGCTTGTATCTGACATCAAACTGGTTTGCATTGCTGCAGCTTGCAAGAAGTGGTATAGAATCAATCAAAGTGCAGAGGGTGTGAGCATGACGAGAATGGACCAGGATCAATAAAAGGTGGCTATATGAGTAATTATTTTGTCTTATGTGTGGATGATGATGTAACTCTGCTTAATGCATTGCGCACCTTGCTGTGCAAGCATCTTGGCCAAGGCTATGTGGTTGACGTGGCCGAAAGCGGTGAGGAAGCGCTCGAAATTCAAGCGGAACTGGCGCAGCAGGGCAATGAGCTGTGCGTGATTATTTCCGACTATATCATGCCAGACATGCATGGCGATGAATTGTTGGTGCGGATGCATCAATTAAGCCCCAGGACCATGAAGATTTTATTAACCGGGCAAAGTGAACTCAATGGTGTGAAGCGCGCCATCAATGATGCCAACTTGTATCGTTTCCTGGAAAAGCCATTTGATAACGATGATCTGGTTCTCACGGTACGCACTGCCGTGCATGCATATGCGCAACAATGTGCGCTGGAGCAGCAAAATAAGGAATTGCGTCAGATTAATGCAACATTGGAGCAATTGGTTGAAGCGCGCACGGCTGAACTCAAAGAGAAAAATCTGGAGCTGGAGCGGCTTTCCGTGACCGATAAGTTGACCGGATTATTCAATCGGCTCAAGCTCGATCAAATCCTGGAGCAGCAATTGGTTCACAGTCAGCGCTATAGCGCTTGCTTCGCCTTGATTTTGCTTGATATTGATAAATTTAAAGCCGTCAACGATCAGTTTGGCCATCAGGCGGGGGATCAGGTGTTGTGTGTGATTGCACAAATTTTGCGTCAATGTTCCCGCGCAAGCGATTTGGTGGGCCGTTGGGGAGGGGAAGAATTTTTGATTGTGCTGGCTGAAACCAATCAGGACGGTGCCATGGTCTTGGCAGAGAAATTACGTCAAACGGTTGAGGAATATGATTTTCCGGTGGCGGGCCACAAAACCGCCAGTTTTGGCGTTACCGTTTACCGTAGTGGCGATACCATCGAGTCGATGATGGCACGGGTTGATGCCGCTTTGTATCGTGCCAAAGATGGCGGCCGCAATCGGGTTGAATTGGGCCGGGGAGAGCCATAATGCCGCGTGGGATGAAGACGCATTTGCGTCATATTACCCAACATATTGCCAATCTCAACCCGGGCAATTTGGCGCAAGGGCTGAACCTGCCCGAGTCGGCCAGCCCCGAGTTACAACAATTGGTGGCGGGCATCAATCAATTGCAAGCCAATTTGCTCAATCATATGCAGCGCCAAAAGCAGCAAGAGCGCGAATTGGCCGAGCGGCGCGAGCAAATGATTCAATCAGAAAAAATGGCTGCGCTTGGGCAGTTGGTGGCGGGGGTGGCGCATGAAATCAACACCCCGATCGGCGCAGTCAAATCCAGTGGCAAAAGTATTACCGACTCGTTGGTCACGGTTCAGCAAAACTTGCCCAAACTGTTTCAGTTGCTTGACGCCGAAAGCGCTGGCTTGTTCATCCGCTTGGTCGCCACAAGTAATGCGGCGATGCCGCCCCTGAGCTCGCGCGAGGAGCGCGCCATGGTGCGGGTGGCAACCGCCCATCTGGAAGCTGACGGTGTTGCGCAAGCGCGCTATTGCGCCGATATTTTGGTGCAGCTCAAAGCGTATGAAGAATTGGATACCTATTTACCCCTGTTGCGCCACCCTGAATCCAGGCTGATCCTGGGGACAGCGTATAGTTTGGGTAGCATCCATACCAATTCTGCCAATATCAATATTGCGGTGGATCGGGTCGCAAAAATCGTGTTTGCCTTAAAATCGTTCTCGCATTTTGATCAATCGGCGCAACCGATCCAGGCGGATTTGTCCGAAGGCATGGAAACGGTGCTCACCATTTACCAAAATCAAATCAAACAGCATACCGATCTGGTGCGCCAATACCAAACTATCGCGCCCATACTGTGCTGGCCTGATGAATTAAACCAGGTTTGGACTAATCTGATTCACAACGCCATGCAAGCCATGCAGGCCATGGAGCAGACGAGCACCTTGACCATCAGCATTGGGCGGCGCGATGATTATGCGGTGGTGTCGATTGCCGATACCGGGCACGGCATACCGGAAGCAATCCGGGAGCGCATCTTCGATTCCTTCTTTACTACCAAGCCAGCAGGCGAGGGTACGGGTTTGGGTCTGGATATCGTCAGGAAAATTATTGTCAAGCATCGCGGCCGGATTGAAGTGGAAAGTGAAGTTGGACGCGGCACCGTTTTTCATGTGTATTTGCCCTATGGTGCGGCGCAAATTCAAAAAAGCGTGAGTGTTAATTCCCGGGGTTGATTCTTGGAGGGCGGTTTTTTTTCTTGACTATTATGATTTGTGTGATACACTTTTAAATCATGTAAATCACTTTTAAAAATCATGGCGATCAAATCTTTTTCTGTTGTCAAGCGGCCCAAGCGGGCAGGGCAGCCCAAAATGCTTAAGCAGTCTGTGTGGGCCAGTGCCCCGGTTGCTGCCAGTCAACCTTATGTGCTGCGGCAAGAGGTGCAGCCATATCAGGTTGAAAGTCGTGCCGCTTCTGCCTTTTTGTCATCGGGGCGCGGGTTTAATGCTGCTTTGCATCAGTGTTTGCAAGAAATGGAAGAGCGCGTGGTAGCGCGCATGACGGCAGAATTCTCGCGACTATTGGAGGCGCAGCCAATAATGGGTCTGGCCGCGCAGCAGGCACAGCTTGAAGCGAGTATTCAGCAGGCCATGCCGCCCTTGCCTGCGTTGTCGGCATTGTCGGCACAAAACGCCCAGGCTTGGCAAATTGAGCAAAACGCCCAGTTGCGCGCGCAATTCATTGAGCAATGCGAGCTGGCAAGCAGCAAGCAGGTGGCCGATCTCCTTGATTCCAAAGCAAAAAATCGGGCCGCAACAGCGAGCCATCTCAAAGACAAAGGCAAAATATTTTCTGTGCGGCTGCATGGGCAAGATTATTTCCCCACGTTTCAGTTTGATCTGTTGGGCAAGCGTTGCCACCCTGAAATGGCGCAATTAATACAGGTTTTGGCCCGTGATTATGAACCCGGTTGGCAATTGGCCTTGTGGTTGACTGGCCCCAACGAATGGTTGGAAGGGCAACCCCCGTTGGCGGTATGGGCGCACGACCGTGCTGCTGTGGTTCAAGCCGCCAAGGCAGAGAGCGTGGCGTTCGATGCCTAAGCGGGTGCCGGATGCATCGCTTGTCGTGGTGCAGGCGGCAAGGCTGGATGCGATGCCGATGCGCTTGCACGGTGCGCAGGTTTTGCACCATATTTACGCCAGCCGTTTTGCGCCGGACAGTTTTAATCCCGGGTTTGGCAGTGGCCGTTTCCACCCGTTTCAAAGTGCGAGTGGGCAAACTGTGCCCGTTTATTATGCCGCCACCACAGAAGAAGGCAGTTACTGCGAAACCTTGTTCCGGGCAAGTGTTGATGGTTTGCAAGCTTGCAGGCGGGTGGCGGGCAAGCTTGTTTCCAATTACAGCCATGCCCGGGTGCGCTTGCGCCGCCCTTTAAGTTTGGCAACGCTATCTGGCAATGAGTTGCACCGCCTTGGCTTAACCCGAGCCGCATTACTGGAACCCGGCCCGCTGCACTATACCCAAACCGCTGCGTGGGCGGCGGCAATTCACACCGCGTACCCGCATCTGCATGGCTTGGCATGGGTTTCACGGCAGCATGATGGCGCAAGCTGTATCATGCTTTTTGGTGATCGGGTCGAGTCGGGCCAATTGGAGGTGTTGTCAAGCCTGGATTTGGCCACAGCAGCAGGGCAGGCGCGCGCGGATGTGGTAGCCCATGGTTTGGGGATTGTGATAACACGCTAGACAAGGAAACGGCATAATGAAGGCACACCCGATGGCATCCGAAGGCGAGTTGTTTCGCAAAGTGTTAGGCTTGGAATGGCAAAGCCTGCATCCTGACATCCAAACCCGGTTTGAGCATAACCCGGAACCGGGTAAACCCTTGCGCTATCAAGGCGAGTTGAGCGAATTGCGTTGTTCCTGGTTTGGTAAGTTGATGGGGTTGATCAGATGGATGCGCCAGACCTGGCCTCAACCGACAAACCGATTTTTGACATGATGAGCGTATGAATACCCACTTATTGGCATTGCAATTAATGGCCGCGCAAGGTTTGCTGGGCGCGTTTGATACCCTGTATCACCACGAAATAACTCAAGCGCTGCCGCAACGCCCCAGTGCCAGCCTTGAACTGGCGATTCACGCCATCCGTTCGCTGATTTATAGCATCATGTTTATTGGGCTATCGAGTTGGGCCTGGCATGGGGTGTGGGCGCTGGCTTTACTGCTGTTGTTTGCGGTCGAAATTGGTTTGACTTTATGGGATTTTGTGGTCGAAGATCAAACACGGCTACTCCCTGCCACCGAGCGCATTACCCATACCATTTTAGCCATCAATGCCGGTGCCTTCATCATGCTGCTGGTATTGACGAGCGGCGAGTGGTTGGCGCACAGCAGCAGCGTGTACTGGCAGCCGCAGGGTTGGTCATCACTCTTTTTGGCGCTATGCGGTGTCGGCGTCGGGCTCTCCGGTTTGCGTGATGGTTTGGCCGCAGCCAGCCTGGCCAAACAGGCGGCGCAGGAAAAAAAACGACCAGAGCTTCATTTTGGCGCGCAATCCGAGCGGGTTTTGGTGACCGGGGCGACCGGTTTTATCGGCCAATTATTGGTGCGCGCCTTGCTGCGTAATGGCCAACAAGTGACCATTTTTGTGCGTCAAGCCAGACAGGCGGCATGGTTGTTTGATGGGCGGGTACGCTGCATCACCGATTTTAATCAATTGTCGTCGCAACAAGGGTTTGATGTGGTGATTAACCTTGCTGGCGCACCGATACTTGGTCCGCGTTGGACGCCTGCACGGCAAGCGGTTTTACGTCAAAGCCGTAGCGGCTTGACCGATGCCTTGATTCAATGGATGGCACGGGCAGAGCACAAGCCACGCATCCTGATCAATGCGTCGGCCATTGGTTATTACGGGATTCAAGCCAGAGGCGATGACCGCGAGCTGGACGAAGATAGTCCGCCACAAGCGATCTTCATGTCACAACTGTGCCGCGAGTGGGAGGCGAGCGCCCAAAAAGCGTGCGCGCTGGGCGTGCCTGTGGTGGCGCTAAGGTTTGGGGTGGTGCTGGGCCAGCAAGGCGCACTACCAAAAATGCTGCTGCCGATTAAACTGGGTGCGGGCGGACCGCTGGCGGGTGGGCAGCAATGGCTGTCGTGGATACATGTGCATGATTTGTTGCGCGGTATTGCGTTTATCTGGCAAAAACAGGATTTGGCGGCGCAGCTTTATGCCTACAACTTCACAGCACCACAAGCGCTAAGGCAGGCGCAGTTTGCCAAGGTGGCGGCCAGCGTATTGCACCGTCCAGGCTTTATGCCCACACCCGGCTGGCCCATGCGCCTGGCCTTGGGCGAACAGGCTGAACTATTGCTCGAAGGCCAGCGTGTGATACCGACGCGTTTGCTGGCTGAAGGCTTTCAGTTTGACTACCCTGACTTGCGTTCAGCCTTGCAAAGCTTGCTGCGATGACGATCAACTGTGGTTAGTTGTGATTACAGACGTTCAAAAATCACCGCAATCCCTTGCCCACCACCAATACACATCGTCACCAGTGCATATTTGCCACCCGTGCGGTGCAATTCATAAATCGCCTTGGTGGCAATGAATGCACCCGAGCAACCGACCGGATGGCCCAGCGCAATTGCGCCGCCATTCGGGTTGGTTTTGGCGGGGTCCAGGCCCAAACCCTTGTTCACCGCAATCGCTTGCGCCGCAAAGGCTTCATTGGCTTCAATCACATCCATTTGGTCCAGACTCAAGCCCGCTTTTTTCAAGGCCAGTTTGGAAGCCGGGATCGGGCCTTCACCCATGATTTCGTTGGGTACGCCAGAAATGGCGTAAGACACAATGCGCGCCATCGGTTTTTGCCCGGCTTTGGCGGCCACATCGGCTGCTGCCAGCACAAAGAAAGCAGCACCATCGTTAATGCCGGAAGCATTGCCTGCGGTAACGCTGCCATCGGGTTTGAAAGCCGGTTTCATTTTGGCCAGGGTTTCCATCGTGGTATTCGATTTCACGTATTCGTCGGTGTCAAACACCACATCGCCCTTGCGGGTTTTTTGTACGATAGGGACGATTTGTGATTTGAAGCGCCCTTCCGCAATCGCCACCGAGGCACGGCGTTGCGATTCGAGGGCAAATGCATCTTGCTCTTCGCGCGAGATATTCCATTTGGTGGCCAAGTTTTCTGCGGTAATGCCCATATGGCCTACGCCAAATGGGTCAGTCAGAATCGAGACCATCATATCAACCGCTTTCACATCGCCCATGCGCGCACCCGAGCGCAGTGCCGGCATCATATACGAACCGCGCGACATCACTTCCACGCCGCCGCCAATACCGTAATCAAAATCGCCCAGCATAATATTTTGCGCTGCCGTAACAATGCCCTGCAAGCCGGAAGAACACAGGCGGCTCACTTGCATCGCAATCGAATCCATCGGCAAACCAGCCTGGATCGAGGCCACGCGTGACACATAACCATAACGCCCGTCGGTAGGAATACATGTGCCAACGACGGCATTGCCGATCAAATTGGCATCCACACCCGAACGTGCAATGGCTTCCTTCATGACCAAGCCTGCCAGTTCGGCCGGTTCCATGGTTGAGAGTGAACCGCCAAATGAACCAATGGCGGACCGGGCTGCGCTGAGAACGACTACATCTTTGCTCATGAGATACTCCTTCAAAGTAAGTGCGCTTGATTCTATCAAATTTTTTGCACTGCAACACAAGTATTTGCGGATTAAAAAAGACAAAAGCGAATCGATAGCGCTGTCATCAGGTAACGATCATTAAAAAAACTCTGGATTCCTTAAACCGGGCAGGTGGGTGGTGCTGTAATATACGTGTCAAAAACAGCGGTCAAAATTTCACATTCCGGGAAAAAAATGGATTTTAAGAAAACGGTATATCTTGCGACGTTTTTGCTCACTCTTGCGCTACTGGGTGCCACCTTGGCCTCATCTGCTGTGACATCTGCCAAGGCATCGGCTGCGGCCAGCAAATCGTCGGGACAATCTGCTGCCACCAGCCTGGCTGCCCGGCGGAAGTTGTTGAATACCTTGATCCGGCAACAATGGGAAAACCGCTTGCGGCAAGATCCCGAATTGGCCTCCAGTTTGGGTGACAAACGCTATAACCACCAATTGCATGATTTTTCTCAAGCTGGCCTGGAGGCCGAACACAAAGGAGACCGGGATTTTTTAAAACGCTTTGAAGCCATTAATAGCCAAGGGTTTAGTGCGGAAGAAAAACTCAATCTCGACTTGATGCTGCGCCAGTTGCGGCTGAAGGTGGAAGAAATCAGTTTCAAAAAATGGCAAATGCCGATGACGCAAAACTGGGGCGATCAGCTCGAAATGGCGGAAATGGTGGGGTGGTTGCCGTTTGCAACAGTGAAAGATTATGACGATTATTTGGCGCGGCTAAAACAGTTGCCAATCTTGTTTGAGCAAAACATCGTGCAAATGCGCCTTGGCATGAAAAACCGCCATCTGCCGCCGCAGTATTTACTCGAAAAAGTGGCGCGCCAATGTGAGGATATGGCGACCACGGAGGTCGGGGCGATACCCTTCATGCAGCCTTTGAAAAAAATGCCTGCCACCTTCTCGCTTGTCGAGCAGCAGCGTTTGCGTGCGGCAATCACCGAGGCGGTGACGCAGCACGTGGTGCCCGGCTATCAAAAATTAGCCAAATTTGTGCGTGAAGAATATGCGCCGCAAGGCCGTCAGGCACCCGGCCTTTGGGCTCTGGACGATGGCGAAGCTTACTACCGATTTTTGGCCCGGAAATACACCACCACCGATCTTGAGCCGGAGGCGATTCATCAGCTTGGTTTGCGTGAGGTGGCGCGGATTGAAGCCCTGATGTTGGCTGCGGCCAAGAAACAAGGTTTTGCCGACTTGAAAAGTTTTAACGCCATGGTCTTGGCCAATCCTGCGCTACATCCAAAATCCGGCCAGGAAATTCTCGATTTGTATGGCAAATACACGGAGCAAATGTATCGCAAGCTGCCGAAATTATTTGGTCGCTTGCCCAGAACCAAACTGATTGTCAAGCCGGTGGACGCGTTTCGCGAAAAAGAATCGGCTGCTGCCTACTATAACAATGGTACGCCCGATGGCTCGCGCCCTGGCAATGTGATGGTCAATACGGGTGATTTTGCCCAGCGCCTGACGCTCTCGATTGAAACCACAGCGCTGCACGAAGGCGTGCCGGGCCACCACATGCAAGTGACGATTGCGCAGGAATTGCAGGGTATCCCCGCGTTTCGGCGGCACGGCGAATACACCGCCTATGTGGAAGGATGGGCTTTGTATTCGGAGCGCTTGGGCGAAGAGCTGGGTTTCTTTCAAGACCCGTTCAGTTATTACGGCCATTTGCAAGATGAAATGTTACGCGCCATCCGTCTGGTGGTGGATACGGGGGTGCATGCCAAACAATGGAGCCGCCAGCAAATGGTCGATTTTTTCCATACGCATTCGGGCATCGAAGAAGTGGATATTCAAAGTGAAACCGACCGCTATATTGCCAACCCTGGCCAGGCTTTGGGGTATAAGATCGGGCAATTAAAAATCATCGAATTGCGCGACTATGCCAGTACGCGCCTGGGCAAAAAGTTTGATATTCGCGCCTTTCATGATGAAATTTTGGGTGCCGGCCCCTTGCCCATGGATTTGCTGGAACAACGCATGCGTGCCTGGGTGAAATGGCATTATTGAGCAGGTTGGCAATCACCCGGCGCAGGCGTGGTTTATGGACTAACACGGCAAAGGCTTCATTGCCCATGGCCAGTTGTATTTGATGGGCTTGCGCCAGATCATAAAAACGATCCCAGAAATATTGCTTCAATTGGCTAACTTGTAGCACTTGTGGCAGCACGGTTTGGCCACTGTTTTCCAGCGTGACCTGGTGGAATACATCACTGATCATGTCCGTCACTTCATGCGCGCCGCGCAGGGCGATGCCCAGTATTTCGGTAACGGCGGCTTCGGTACTGGTGTTGGCGGCTTTTTGCACCGCGCTGCTCAGCCAAAACAGGGGTTGCATGATGTCGTGATTGGCGTGCAAAATGCGTGCGTTGTGTTGTCGCACCTGCGCCAACGTGGCCGTTTGCGCTGCATAGGCTGCGCTCAGTTCGGCGGCCTGCGCTTCAAAATGGGCGGCGCGGGCTTTTTCCATGATGATGATTTGGGCTTGGGCGGCGTGCTCTTGGGCAATGGCGTTGCGGCGATCTTGTTCCAGTTGTTTTAGCCAGCGGACGAGGGGTTGCAGGCCAAACACGGTGATGGCGAACATGGCTGAGGTGAGTGGTGCCAGCTTGGTTGCTGCCGTAAAGGCATAGAAAGCGTGGCCAACGGGTAGCGTGGCAAGCAGGCTGACGTAAATCACTATTGGCCGTTGATGCCATTTTGGGTTGGTGGCGGGTTCCCATTTTGTGCCACGTAGCAAACCCAGTAGGCCGAAAACGGGCCAACCTGGCACTTGTTCATTGGGTAACACCGTTATGGGCCAAAGCAAGCGCATCGCTTTTGCCAGCAATACCATGTTGAACTAAACCGCTTCGCGGTGGGTTGTTGATCAACGAAACACCGCTCTGGCCCACTTTACACTTGCGCGGGCGTAACACCCCCGACAACTTTTTTCACCTTCTACCGCACCTTGCCCTACGTTGAAATTGGGAATTTCCCCAATTTAGCCTAGGAGTCAGTCATGAGTGCCTTACGCCAACAGATGCAAAACGACATGGTGTTACGTGGTTTTGCAAGCCGTACCCAAGAAGCTTATCTTGCCTGTGTGACCGGCATTGCCCGGTATTACCATTGTTCACCAGCCAGCTTGTCGCAAGATGAAGTCCAGCATTACCTTCTACACCTGATTAACGAGCGCAAGCTGTCATGGTCTTCCACCAATCAGGCTTGCAGTGCATTGCAGTTTCTGTCTCACATCACGCTCAACCAGCCAGCCGTCACCTTTATTATTCCGCGCCGTAAAGTTGGGGCCAAGCTGCCGGACATTTTGTCACGGGAAGAAGTGGGCAGAATTCTTGATGCGGCAAGCCAAGTGACCCATCGTACCCTGCTGATGGCAACCTATGCGGCTGGCCTGCGGGTGTCAGAACTTTGCAAGCTGAAAGCGCTTGATATCGACAGCGCCCGCATGCTGCTGCGCATTGAACAGGGCAAAGGCGCAAAGGACCGGTTCAGCCTGCTTTCGCCAGAACTGCTGGCGCAATTTCGGCAGTACTGGCTTGCCAAGCGACCACGCACATGGTTTTTCCGTCGCCCAAGCTGATGGATCAGCCAATTTCCATTGAGATGGCGCCGCGCATCTTCCATGCCTGCAAAGAGCGTGCTGGCATTACCAAGGCAGGCGGCATTCACAGCTTGCGCCATGCTTTTGCCACCCACCTGCTGGAAGCCGGGGTCGATCTGCACACCATTTCCCAACTCATGGGCCACACCCACATTTCCACCACGGCACGTTATTTCCACTGCAAGACACAGGTGGTTATCACCGGG
>JBKJLF010000270.1:0-3346 GCA_046597185.1 Burkholderiaceae bacterium
ATGTCGCGCCCAATGTCACCCAATTGGCGTAGGGTTTCTACCGAGAGTACGAGTTCGGTGTTGGCTTCATTTAGGGCAGTGTTTGATTCGTTTAGGGCAGTGTTTGATTCGTTTAACGCGCTATTCGATTCATTTAACGCGCTATTCGATTGCTGTAATTCTACAGTGCGTTGCGCTACCTGCGCCTCCAGTACGCGCTGGCGCTCGCGCAGATAGCGAGTGCGGCCCTGCACCAGCGCAAACACCGCTGCTGCTGCTGCCATCACTTCCAACAAGCGAAACCACCATGTCTGATGCCACGCTGGCAAAACCCGTATTGGCACGATCATTTCTTGTTCCGTCCAGACGCCATCGCGGTTCGAGCCACGCAAGCGCAGCCGATAGTCGCCCGGCGGCAGATTGGTGTAGGCGGCCAGACGCCGTGTCCAATCTGCGTTGACCCAGTCCTTGTCGTAACCTTCAAGCCGATAGGCGTAGCGGTTTTGTTGCGGGGCAGAATAATCGAGTGCGGAAAATTCTACCGCAATGCTGTTGGCGTCGGGTGAGATGGTTAGCATATTGCTATTCAATCCCGCTCCACCCGAATGGGGGCCGGTGGCTCTGTTCAACTGGCTGGAAGGGACCGTCTTGCCGCCCAGTTGCACATCCGTCACCGCAACAAAGGGCCGGTGCGCCCAGGTTTTCAAGCGTTCGGGCCGCACCACGGTCAAGCCGCCAAGACCGCCAAACAACAATTCCCCCTGCGCCGTTTTGACCCCAGAATTGGTCCAATACGCCGATATCGCCACGCCATCGGCATGGCCCAGCGCACGTACCGCAAGTGTGTCGGGGTCAATCACCGCCAAACCGCCATCGGTGCTGGCCCAGATACGGCCTTGGGCGTCTTCTAACAGTTTGTTTACGTTGTCATTGGGTAGCCCTTGTTGGGTACTGATGCGTTGAAACGGCCCGGTCGCCTTTGCGTCTGGCCTTGCCAACAGGTTGATGCCACCGCCGGCGGTCGCAACCCACAAGCGCCCTCGCCGATCGAACAGCAAGCTTGCGATATGGTTGTGTGACAAGGCCGCCGGATCAGCCGTTCTGGCAGCGATATGCAGCAAAGCATGACTGGCTGGATCGTAACGGTACAGGCCGCTGCTCTCAGTGCCGAGCCACAGCGCGCCGTCGGCAGCGTGTGCCAATACGGTGATGGTCTGCTTGTCAAGTACGCTCGTGCCCGGCCAACGCTTGGCTTGCGCCTGCATATCCATCCCTTGCGCTGCGAGTGCAAGCTCCACGCGCCATAGGCCATCGGTGCCGCCCAGCCACAGCGCACCCCCCTCCGCCAGCAGGGCAGTCACTGGGTGGGCCAGATCGCGCGGCAGCAAATCCACGCGCTGAACTTGCCGTTCCATCAAATCACGCCGATACAAGCCACGATTAGTCCCGATAAACATTGCATTGTCTTTTGCCACTGCCAAGGAACGCACTGCTACGGTGGGTAGCGCGGTCTCTGGCTTATTTGCATCAGGAGCCAGCCATGCCACTTGGGTGGTGGCGGTGTTGATGAGACTAACCCCGCCACCGATCAAACCGAGCCAGATGCTGCCATCTGGCATAGCGGCGGCAGCGGTAATATCAGGATCGGTGATGCGTCCTAATCGGGTTGGGTCGCCAAACAGCGAGAGCACAGCACTTTGCCCGGCATCATGAAGACTAAGGCCACGATTGGTGCCGACCCACATTGAGCCAGCACGGTCACGCAACATCGCCAAGATCGCGTTGTTGGGTATACCAGTCTTCAATGCGGCATCCTGATGGATGCTGTGCATTTGCAAGGTATTGCTATCGACGATCATTAGCCCATTGCCATAGGAACCAATCCAAATTTCACCAGGCCGCGCTTCCACGATGGAAAATAGGGTATTGCTGGCAAACCAGCTTCGCTCGCCGCTGCGCTCGCCGCCTTTTTCATCCGTCTCTAATAAAACGTGAGCTGCGCCGATAGCACTACCACTTGCAGCTTCGATCACGAACACACCGTCTCGGGCGGTACCCACCCAAATTTTGCCATCGCCGCTTTGCGCCAAACTCGCGATAGAGGGTGTAGAACCGAGCGCAGTTGGCAATACCACGGCGATGAAGCGCTGACTCTTACCGTCCTGCACCGCCAGCCCCTTGTTGGTGCCAACCCACAGGCGGCCTGCACGGTCGCGCATCAGGCTATATATACGGTCGCTGGGCAAGCTGGCCGAGGTGCCATCAAATTGCCGCAAATGCTTGATACTGCCGTCAGCTAAAACATGATCTAGCCCACCGTGCGTACCAAGCCACAAGCCATCGCTACCATCATCGGCAATGGCACGAATGGTGGTATTGCCGACACCGCTAGCCGCGCCATTGGCCGTGCCGTTGGTAGCGACACCGAACCGCACGAAACGGTCATGCGCAGCATCATATTGCGCTAGTGCACCGCTGTTGGTACCCACCCAAAGCCGCCCACGGCGGTCGGTATGCAAGACACGGATAAAATTGTCGGGCAAGCTGCCGGCATCCTTTGGGTCAGGCTGGTAGACCCGGAAACGATAGCCATCCCAACGCCCCAAGCCGCCTTGGGTACCAACCCAAAGAAAGCCGACGGTATCTTCGGCCAAGGCGGTAACCCATCCATTCGGCAAGCCTTGCTCTACACTCAAATGCGCAAACACCGGGTCGGCCAATTGCGCCCAGCGGTCTGGTGCCGGGATGGTTGCCGCTAAAGCTGCATGTGTTGCACCAAGGCCACACAGGCCGATCCACCAGCAAATGCCCCAACAACGCGCCAGCAGTGCATACAGTGCATACAGTGCATACAGCGCGTGGGGGCAGCCGAAAGTGTGCCGCTGGCTGGCGCGATTGGGTTTTCTGCCACCGTGTATTGTATTCATAGTATCTCGTAGAGTTGTTTCAAAATAACCATCAGGCATTGTTTAAACAAATCGTCACCGTCGTGCCTTCGCCCTCAGTACTAGCGACGCTCAACTTGCCTTTTAAGCGCTGGGTGATATGGTTAAACGCCACATGTAAGCCCAAACCAACATGGCCGCCGATGCCGCTCTTGGTGGTAAAGAACGGATCGAGCACTTTCGGCAAATCTTGCGCAGCGATGCCTGCACCGTTGTCACTGACGGTGATGACGATGCCGCCTGCCGCACCTGCCGCACCTGCCGCCCCCGCCTCATCCAAGGAAGCTGCCTTGGCACGAATAGTGAGCACGCCCTTGGTCACATCCGCAAAGGCATGGTCGAGCACGTTTGAGAGAATCCGGGTCAAGGCTTCGGTCAGCGCTTCTGGCACGGTGTGCAGCGTTAAACCCGGTTCTACCTCA
>JBKJLF010000398.1:0-3402 GCA_046597185.1 Burkholderiaceae bacterium
CTTCACCATCCGCTCTTACCTCGATACGATGTACAAACAAGGGCATGATGTCTTTGATGCATTGCTAAGCGTGTTTCAGGGGACGCCAATGCAGCCTGCCAGCGGCTGAACAGTCACAAATAATCAAGCCATTAAATCCCATGGCGGCATTATTATGGTATTCAGATACATTAATCCCTTCGAAATAAAATAGCAGGTAGAACAAATGAAGCAGCACCCCATAAAAGCTGATTGTATTTATGTCGCGGCCCACACTAAAGCTTCCAAATTGCAAATTGACGATAATAATTACCGTTAATTCAAAGAATATAGTAGCCCACATTGCCATATATGGGTGTGTTGGCGCGCTTGCGGAAATAAACATTCTCACAAATTCCAATGATAAATAGAACAAAATAAATATCATCATCCTTTGCAAAGCGACTTCAGCAAATCTTATTATGCCACTGGGGATTGATAGCATTGGAAACCTCATTGAAGTAATGGTCTGCGCAGCCTACTTTTGCGGCGGCGGGGGGAAATTATCGGCAACATAAACTACCTGTGTTGAATTATATGTTGCGCTATTAGCTGGCGTAACTTCAACAGGCAATGCACCGTGCTGTACTTCGTGGCTTAAGGGTGTGAAAAAATCGATCATGACTAACTCCGTGTGAGGTTGGTGCTTGATTATACTATGCTGCCTAAGCTGCTAACCACAAAAAAAAGTCAATTTATAACACTATTGAGCCGCATTGGATGAAAGTCTATCACTTGCGCTGGTAACTGTCTGGGGTTTACCCGTGTAAGTGCCACATTTTTACGTGCCTGTCGTTTTTTCGCGAAAAGCAAGGGAATGTGACGATTGTTGCATGTTGCTATACAGAATTAATGAGGCTGATCATTGCGTTTGTAAAGTAGCTATTGTCGAAAATCATGCTGCGCGTGGCGCATCACCTGTTGCTCTCGCACGGTTTGGCGCTGCAAGCGATGCGCGCGGCGGGCGTTACCGCACCGCTGGGGATTGTGCTCAACCAAAGCCCGGCCCAGCCCGCCACCGACAGCGCCGCCGACCAGGCGCTGGCAGCGCGCGAATATGCCCAGTTTGTACGCTGGTATATGGACCCGCTGTTTCTGAAACAATATCCGCAAGGGCCGGATTTACCGGTGTGCGATGTGGTACAAGCGGGGGATATGGACATCATCGCCCAGCCGATGGACTTTTTGGGCATCAACTATTACATGCGCATGTGGTGTTCTGCCGCCACCCCGCCCGTGCCTGCGCCCAACCTGATGGGCGTGTCCGACATGGGTTGGGAAGTCTACCCGCAAGGCTTGAGCGAGCTACTGTGCAAAATCAATCAGGACTATAATTTACCGCCGATTTTTATTACCGAAAACGGTTTTGCCAGTGCCGATAAAGTGGTGGATGGCCGGGTGGATGACGCGCCGCGCATCCAATACATGCGCACCCATCTGGCAGCCCTGCAGGCGGCTATGGCTGCGGGTGTGAATGTGCAAGGATTCTTTTACTGGAGCCTGATGGATAATTTTGAGTGGGATTCCGGCTACGACAAACGCTTTGGCCTGTTCCATGTGGATTACGCCAGCCAAACGCGCACCGCCAAGGACAGCGCAAAGTGGTACCAAGCACATATTGCCGCACAACGCAAGAGCAACACCTGCCCAGCACCAGAAATTTTAATTGCGCAGCCGCCGGGTTGATTCGCTGCGGATAGCAAGCAACGCCGCTATGTCAGATGCGGGGCGGGCAGGCCCTGCAATCGCTGGTGCTGTGCCAACCTCATGCAGGCTTTGGTCGTTGGTATGCGGTTTCTTTCAGCCGATAATTTGCACGACGAGATACCGATTAAAAGCTGAAAAATGGGGACTGCCCCTGTTGTGATGAAATATAGAAGCAGGTGCCGATTCTGTCATGCTTTGCTGGCTAATTCACTTGCACCGTTCGTATTTAACAGGGGGCTTAAACATGCTGATGTAAGCGCAAAGGCTCACCGGAATCATACCCACTTGTGCGCGCCTTTCGTCTACATGGGCCTCGTCTTCGATAGGCCACAGGGCCATCTCATCAGGATTTTTGCCGCTAACGATCTGTGAGCCATAAATTTGTGGCTTGTTCTGGCGCATTCTGATTCTGTCTTCTATATCAGCCACCTCGCGCCCAGCCAGTTCACCCATTGCTACGGCTGCTTTCATCACAGGGAAATATTTCAGTTGATAGTCCAAATCCGCATGTAAGATAATCATCGTTGCATACTCAGGGGCATTTTTACCAAAGCCTGACGTGGTAGGCCAGCCGCAGCGCCGTACCAAATCATCCAGTTCACCTTGGAGCACTTTGTCATTGGCTAGCACACGAACGCGAATTTCCTCAATTTTGGCCTGATCGATGCTTTTGCCACTGGCCGCTTTGTACATCATACCAACTTCTGCCCTGCCGGCTTGATCACGCTCAATCCAAGTATTCGTCGTGCGCTTTACTTCGGCATACCAATCACAGGGCGTCGCCTTCTTGGCAAGTAAATCTGCTACAACATTTTGCATTTCTGCAACTTCTGAAGCGGGTTGCGCCAAACACTGTGAGAGGCATAAAAATGAGTAGCTGATAAAAAATAATAATTTTTTGCGCATATGACTTCCTTGTTTGGATCAATCCAACATAATTTTTAAGAAAAATATATAAATCACCGCCACCCGGCAATGCCAGGCTGCGGCGATTTTAATTGGCAGAGTTAGTCATACCATCTTGAATCCATGCAAGGGCCGCACCGTTCTGGGCACCAACTATCATACCAGCGCCCACCAGATACTTGACTGATTTCTTCTTCCGTCAGGGTAACTGCCAAGTGTTCGCCCATCATTTGAATTGTGGAATTGTCTTGCTGCACTGCATCATTCATAATATTTTCTTTTTTGAAATTATCCTGCATAAAAAGCTGATAAAATATTCATGTGCTGTAGGTGGGCGCACTTGAATCCGGTTGCACAAAATCCAGTGCGCTCAAACATCGCTCTTGCCGTGTATAACGAAATGCACGATCTCCATGTGAAAGGAAGCGACAAAAAGCATCCAGGAGCGGTAATTCAGGCACCAACAATTCCAGCCAAATGAATTGGCCACTCTGATTTACTTCAAAAAATATCCATCTTCCATCTTGAGTAAAAGCCAAATCAATCGAGCCACTGACAAGCTGCATACGCTGCACAAGGGCAATACATTGTTTTACAACCAGCTCGGGCAAAATAAAAAGCGATGCCGTTACATCGGAAAAGCTTCCCACTCTTATATCAATCTTGTTTGTATTGCGAACTAACTCTGCCGCTAAAACGGTTTCGCCAAAAACACAGGCTCTCACCTCGAATGCGATAGCAATTTGCTCTTGATAGATGCCAGGGCAGATT